>DASXPZ010000882.1:0-2566 GCA_036493275.1 Pirellulales bacterium | reverse complement strand
CTTCTAATTAGCCGCGTTCATGCGGCAGTACTCACAAGTGAGGCGCCGCCGCGCGATGATCGCACGGCGTTTGCCTTATGCTGTGGAGCAGGCCACACCCGTGATCGGCTAGGGACAACAAGATGCTTAAGCGTCAGCGTTTAATTCTCGCTCTCCTGCGCGAAATAGATGCCCCCTTGACGCCGACCGTCTTCGTCAAGCTGATGTTCTTGATGCGTCAGTCGGATCCATTGGGGACCGATTCGCCGTTTTACGATTTTGTTCCCTACAAGTTCGGACCATTCTCATTTGCACTTTACCGAGAGTTAGCTGCACTACGGCGCGATGGGTACGTCAACCCCGATGAAACGAGTGTGACATTTAGCCCGAAGAATGCACAACTTGTGGATGACGCCATTTCGAGATTGACTCCGCCACAGCGTAGCGCGGTCAAATCCGTGGTCCGGGAGCATGGCGGTACTGCCCAGCGGACATTGATCAAGAACATCTATCGCAATCATCCCTGGTATGCGACTCGTAGCGAACTGACGGATTGTCAGCCAGCTCAATTACCTGCCCGGCCGAAGGCGGATCCAGCCGTGTATACCGTGGGCTATGAAGGCAAATCCATAGATTCCTTCTTCGACGGATTGATGCAAAGCGGGATTCAATGTCTGGTGGATGTCCGCGCAAACCCTGTTTCTCGAAAATACGGCTTCGCAGGTCGGTCGTTGCGCGACATTGCCGCCAAGTTGGGCCTTCACTATCAGCACATGCCGGAACTCGGCATCGAAAGCGGGGATCGCACGACGCTCAATAGCTTCGAAGATTACCAAGTATTACTCGATCGCTACGAAACTTCGATGCTCCCGACTCAACCCGTCGCCGTACGGCGTCTGTCGGAATTGCTGCACACAATGCCGTCGGCTCTAATGTGTGTTGAACGTGACGTGAGGTGCTGCCACCGAAGCCGATTGGCCAAAGCGGCCGCTCAAGAAAGTGAATTGCCAATTTTTCACATTTGACAAAGACCGGGCAGGGGCGCGATGGAAAAGCTCGATGTCTTGATTACGGTTAAAACATATCCGATCCCTTCGGCGACTTACGACGAATTGGTCTGCACCGCGGGTGTCACGCGAACCGGCGACTTCGTAAGGCTCTACCCGATTAACTTCCGCGATCTGCCTTACGAAAAGCAATATCGCAAGTATCAGTGGATCGAGGTGCTGGCGACGAGACATGTCGGCAGAGATGTGCGGCGCGAGAGCTATCGCCCCGATAGTTCCACGATTAAGCCACTGGGACCGCCTGTCTCGACAAGCGGCGGAACGTGGTCCGAACGTGCTAAATTCGTTCTAGCCAAAAAAGCGAATTCTCTAGAAGATCTCATGGACCGCCAAAAGGTCGATCGAACTTCTCTGGGAATCTTCCGTCCAGAACATATCAGCGACCTTGTGATTAGCCCTGATGATCCTGCTTGGAAACCAAAGTTTTTGGAGGAACTGCGGCAAGCGAGAATTTGGGAGCATCGGAAACACACTCTTGAGCCGCCAAGGAAAGTTCCTTTCAAGTTCCAATATCGCTTTCAGTGTGACGATCCGCGTTGCAGCGGTAAGCATCAGATCATGATTGAGGACTGGGAAGTCGGGGCCTTGTACTGGAAAATGATCGACGGAGGAGCGTCTCCTCCGATCGCTGCTGAAAAAGTACGAGAGAAATTCCTGGACGAACTTTGCGGTCCAAAGAAGGACACGCACTTTTTCGTTGGCACAGTTCTCGCTCACCCGAACACTTGGGTAGTTATCGGAGTTTTCTATCCGACATTGCCCAAGAAAGAGCGATTGCTCTTTGACTAGGCGGAACCATTGACCCCAGTCTCAACCCGTGAACCACTTGCCCATCGCGCGCTTAACCGTCGCCCGGCCGGCGCGGCCGATCGAGGTGGTCAGCGGGATCTTCTTCGGGCAGACTGAGACGCAGTTCTGGGCGTTGCCGCAGTTCTGAATGCCGCCCGGCGAGGTCAGCAGGTCCAGTCGCTCTCCGGCGTTGAGCTTGCCGGTGGGGTTTTGATTGAACAGCATCACCTGGCTCATCGCGTGGGCGCCGACGAAGCTGACGTCGAACTCGGCCTGCTCGCGGGCCTTGAACTGTTCGTCGGTCTCGCCATCGTGACGCTCCAGCTCGATCTTCACGTACTGCGGACAAGCGTCGAGGCAGCAGCCGCAGCTCATGCACTCGCTGAGCGGATACGCCACCTGCTGCTCTTCCGGCGAAATCCGCGGGCCGGGGCCGGCGTCGTAGTAACCGTCAACCGGGATCCAGGTCTTCAATTTCTCCAAGGCGCGGAACAGGCGGCGGCGGTTGACCACCAGGTCTCGCACGACCGGGAACTTGTCCATTGGCCGCAGCTCGATCTCGCCCGGATTCTCGGCCAGCAACTTGTCGACCAGCGCCGTGCAGGCCTGGCGCACGCGGCCGTTGACGACCATCGTGCAAGCGCCACAGACCTCTTCCAGGCAGTTGCAGTCCCAGGCCACTGGAGGAACTTTTTCCCCTTCGACGGTTTGCGCCTGCGCCGCCACGCGAT
>DASXPZ010000881.1:0-7044 GCA_036493275.1 Pirellulales bacterium | reverse complement strand
GCGGGCAGGTCTCTAACCGCAAGCAGATCGGCTCCAGGCGGAAAGCGCCCGCCGAGCCGACCCGCTCGCTGAGACCTGCACGCCAAGAATGGCTATAAGGTCACGCACTCCCGTGCGTGACAGAAATAGCCTTGTGCGTCTCTATCCGCAAACCGGCGGATGCACGTCAATCCAAGGATGCGCCGCCTCGTACGCACTGGCCAGTCGCAACACCGTCCATTCGTCGTGACGCCGGCCGACGATCTGCAATCCGATGGGCAAACCTTGCGGATCGAAGCCGACCGGCAGCGTGGCAGCGGGTTGCCACGTCATGTTGAACGGCACGCAAAATCCGAGCCATGACAAGGCCCGCACCGACTGGCCGTCGATCACTTTCGGCCCCAGCGTGCCGTTGGCCGGCGCGGTGATCGGCGCGGTCGGCGTGAGCAGGGCGTCGTACTCTTCGAATAAGGGGCCGATCCGCTCCCAATATTCTTCGCGCGCCCAATGGGCCTGCACTAGATCGTCGTATGTCAGGCGATCCGAATTTGGCAGCAGCTTGCGCGTGGCCGGAAAGATCGTCTGTTCCCATTCCGCGCGGCGCGAACGCATGCCGGCTGCCGCTTCGCAAAGCACGATCGCTTGCTGTGCGGGGCTGAGATCGGGCAAGTCGAGCTCGACCTGCGTCACGTGGCAACCGAGTTGCTCGAAACGCTCCGCCCCTCGTTGGCAAACGGCCAGCACTTCGGGCTCGATCGGCAATTGGCCGAGCCGCGGCGACCACGCGAGCCGCAAGCCGCGGGCCTCGGCCGTGCAGGCGCTCACGAACGTGCGTTCCGGCCGAGGCAAGCTCCAGCGATCACGCGGATGGGGCCCGGCCAAGACGTCGAGCGCCAGCGCCGTGTCGCGGACCGTGCGGGTGATCACCCCTTGATGCGCAAGTGACTCCCAGCCGCGCGGAAACGCCACGTGCGGCACGCGTCCCATTTGCGGCTTCAGCCCAAACACGCCGCAAAAGCTGGCCGGAATACGGATCGATCCGCCGCCGTCGCTGGCCGTGGCCAAGGGGCCGATTCCGCAAGCGACCGACGCCGCCGCGCCGCCGCTCGATCCGCCGGTGTTGTGATCCAATCGCCAAGGATTATGCGAATCGCCGAAGATCGAATTGCAGGCCAGCGGAACCAGCCCAAACTCCGAAGTGTTCGTTTTGCCCAGAATGATGGCGCCGGCCTGCTTGAAGCGCTCGACGATCGGCTGATCCCAGTCGGGCGTAAAATGCTCGAAGAGTTTTGAACCGAGCGTGGTCCGCACGCCAGCCGTGAGGTGGAGATCCTTGACCGTCAGCGGCACGCCATGCAGCGGAGGCAGCTCGTCGCCGCGTAAGACCGCCGCCTCGGCCGCGCGGGCTTGCTTGCGAGCCACGTCGGCGGTGAGCGTGACGATCGCGTTCAACTGCGGATTCAACCGCTCAATGCGAGCCAGCGCCTCTTCGACGACTTCGACCGGCGAGACCGCGCGAGCGCGAATAGCCGCCGCCAGTTTTTCAGCCGTCATCCAACACAATTCGTCGGCCATGCTTCATCCGTCCATTGGCGTCGCAGAGCGACTAATACTGCGTCTACACCAAGCTTTCGCGTGCCGCTGCTGGCTTGTCCAGCAGCGCCCTACTGGACACTATTCTTTGCTAACCTCTTCGCGGCTCCCTATCATGGAGACGCGATTGCAGACTGTCAAACCGGTGGTCGAGCGATTGCAGGCGTGTCTTTTGTTCGAAGGGAGCTCGTCCGATGGCCAGGTTTTTCAACTGCAAGCTTTATTGGGGACTCCTTGTCGCGACGCTCTGCGTTTCGCGCGGAATCGCGCCCGCTCGGTCCGAAGCACCGCAGCCGGCGCCAGCGCCGGCTTCTGAGAGTGAAACAACGCCAAAGGATGAAACCACCAAGCAGGAACAGCCCGCGGTCAAAGAAGAGGCGATCGAGCGACTGTTCGAACGCGCGCGGCCTTCGCTCGCTGTAATCACCGTGCAAGGGCGCGATGGCAAAAAGCAAAGCCTGGGAAGCGGTTTTGTCGTGGCCGCGGATGGTTTGATTGGCACGAACATGCACGTCATCAGCCAGGGACGACCGATCGTTGTGCAAATGGCGGACGGCAAACGCTCGAACGTGATCAGCGTGCACGCCTCGGATCAGTTTCGCGATCTGGCCATTTTGCGGGTCGACGCGCAGAACCTCACGCCATTGCCGCTGGGAGATTCCGAAGCGCTGCGCGAAGGACAAGCTGTCGTGGCGCTCGGCAATCCGCAAGGTCTGCAACACAGCGTCGTGGCGGGAGTTGTCTCGGGCCGGCGCGAAATCGATGGGCGCCGGATGATCCAACTTGCCATTCCGCTCGAACCTGGTAATAGCGGCGGGCCTCTCTTGGATCGGCAAGGACGCGTCCGTGGCATTCTTACCATGAAGTCGGCTGTGACCGCCAACCTGGGCTTTGCCGTGGGAATCAATGAATTGAAATCGCTCCTTGCCAAGCCGAATCCCGTGCCGATCGCCAGTTGGGTCAAGCTCGGCTCGCTCGACCCGCGCGAGTGGCAATCCGTGATGGGCGGAAACTGGCGCAAACGAGCGGGGCGGATCGCCGTCGATGGCGAAGGAGACGGCTTCGGCGGCCGCGCGCTCTGCCTCTCGATGGCCGACGCCCCCAAGCTGCCGTACGAAATCGCCGTCAGCGTCCGGCTCGATGACGAAACAGGCGCGGCGGGGCTTGTCTTCGGCAGCGATGGCGGCGAGCTGCATTACGGTTTTTACCCCTCCGCCGGCGCCCTGCGACTCACGCGCTTCGATGGCCCCGACGTCTTGAACTGGAAGATTTTGTCTCAACGCTCGTCGCCGCATTACGTCAAAGGGGAGTGGAATCGTCTCAAGGTGCGGGTGGAAGAGACACGCGTCGTTTGCTCTCTGAATGGCCAGGTGGTCGAGACCCAAGCAGTCGATCAGCCGCCTACGGGGCGCGTGGGCCTGGCGAAATTCCGCGACACGCGGGCCGAATTCAAGAATTTTCAGATGGCCGAGCGGATCATCGAACCTCAAATCTCGGCCGCAGTGGCCGAACGGATCAAAAAACTGCTCGAAGAAGGCCCTACTCGCGCCGCGCCGCCGCGCGAATTGATCGAGCAATTGACCCCGGAATCGCCCACCAGCGCCGTGGCGCTGGTTGAAAAGGCACAGCAGTTAGAGATTCAAGCGGAGCGATTGCGGCGCCTGGCGGCGGCCGTTCGGCAGTCACAGGTCAGAAACGAACTGGCGCGGTTGTTCGCCGAATCGGATGAACGCGTTGACCTGTGGAGCGCGGCACTGTGGCTGGCGCGGTTGGATAATGAAGAGGTCGACGTCGACGCTTATTGCCGTCAGCTCGATCAGATGGCCGCCGACATCGCGGCCGATTTCGAGAAGGAGGCGCCCGAGAGCGCGCGACTGGCCGGGCTCGACAAATACTTCTTTCAGGAGAGCGGATTTCACGGCAGTCGCGGCGATTACTACAACCGCTCGAACAGTTACGTCAACGAAGTTCTCGAAGATCGTGAGGGGCTGCCGATCACGCTCTCGGTCATTTATATGGAGTTAGGGCGCCGGCTTGGTTTGCGGATCGAAGGAGTCGGCCTGCCGGGGCACTTTGTCGTTCGCTATCGACCGGCGGAAGGAGACGCCCGCTTGATCGACGTCTTCGAAGGGGGGCAAGCGCTCAGCGAAGACGAGGCCGCGCGTCGCGTGCGCGAAGCGACCGGTTCGCCCCCGACGGAAGCCCAACTTCAGGCGATGACCAAACGCGCAATCCTGGTGCGGATGCTCCATAACCTGTTGGGGGCGTCGCAGAAAAAGAGCGACCAAGGCGCCATGCTGCGCTATCTCGATGCGATCGTTATGCTTTCGCCGGACGCCCACCAGGAGCGCTGGTTCCGCGGAGTGGCGCGGTGGCGAAGCGGCGACAAGCAGGGGGCGAAAGAAGACGCCGACTGGCTGCTGAAAGAAGCGCCGGACGCGGTCGATCGCGAGCAACTGCAAGACTTCCGCGCCATGCTGGAGCGGAGCGACGAGTAGGCGCGATTGATTCGCGGCTTTGATCAGCAACCGCCCCTGCGGCCCGCTCAACAAAAAAAGGCGTAGACGCGCCGGGTTCGCGCGTCTACGCCATGGATGAGTGCTTTCGCCCACGGCGGGTGGGCGAGTCGCTTGGTCTGCCCTGGCGCTAGGCCAAAGGCTTACCAGCTCCAGCGTTTGTTGCGCCGACGGTGGATGCCGCCGACCGACGTCGAGACTTTGTTGCTGCGACGGATGCTGGTCCGGCGACTGCGGGCTTGACCGCCTTCGCTGGGACGGCGACCGTAGTCGATCTGGTTGTCCGCGCTGTAGTCCTGATACAGACTGCTGTACGATTGCATACTGCGTTCCTTTCTAGCTCTGTGGACGGTGTTGGCCGTCCGCTGCGACATTGGTTGCCCTGTCGGTGGGTCGCCGACAGAACGTTTCCCCAGTACTTATTTGGCCGGCGCCACGAAGCGACGGCTCGAAAATCTCAAATTGAAAAGTTGAGTCACGTTTTTTTGGCGGACCGCTGCCGATTGACGGTGGCCAGTCGTTCGACCGCTTCGCGAGCGGCCGCGCACAAGCCCACCAGATCGGCGCCGTCGATTGCCCCCGGTAAATACATCCAAACGCCCAAGTGTCTGGCCCAAATCTCTTCGCCCGGATCGTCGAGCTTGCCGCAGATCAACAGCAGCATGCGGCTGCCGCAGGCCAGGTGCTCGACCATGAAGCGAAAGGTGGTGAGCTGGCTATCGCTGGCGCCGGTCAGATCGACGATTGCCATTTGCGTCAGCGCGTGATTGGCTTGCGCAATGGCCGTGGCCGAATCGGGACAGAGCGTCACTTGCCAACCCCCTTCGCGGGCCGCGAACCCCAGGTTCTCGCGGCGCCCGTCTTCGGCGGCGACAACCAAACAGTTCAACGTGTCCGTTGCGCACAGCGTGGTCTGCGGCCGCGCCAGCGCTGGAGTTGTGCTAATCTGAGTAGTGGTGTGCATCGTGGAATTCTGTTCGTCTGGTGTGGGTTAGCGCGCCATCAAGCGCACATCCCTGCAAGCGTGCGAATTTCGTGCTTGCCTGTTCCTAGTGACAAGCTGCCAGCTTCCTAGACTTCGCGAAATCAAGCTTTCAGCAGACGCCTTGCTCTTGCGGCGCAACGCGCCGCTACGTCTACTGAAAACGTGGGCTGTGATCGTGCGGTCAAATCATCGGGCCAACGTCGCTCTGTCTATGGACTGGCGAGATCAGCTAAGGCACGCGGCGTGCCAAATTGCTGGCCGCCCCTGCGCGCCGGATTCGATGTCGGCAGAGGGCCTGGACTTGCGAAAAAAAAATCTGTTTTGGGCCGGCTGAAAAGGCCCCTTTCTGCCTTCACCAACCTGGTGATGAGCCCCCAGTGGCCACTCGCTAAATGGTTTGGCAAAAGCAACTTAGGATGCGATTCACCAACCAGGGGAATGCTCACCGAAGCAGGGAGGCCGGCACAATCGTCACGGCCCGCTTCTCGCAGCGACATGCTGGGCCCACGCGGCGGTCTCATTGTGCCGTCCGCGCCCGGTTAAACCGGTCATGCTTTACTCGACCCTTGGGACACTATGAGCTATTCTCCGGTAGTAGATCCTTTCCAGGGAATTCCTTATGTCGCGGGCACGTCTGAATCTGATCGCCCTGGGAGTATTCGTCGCCGTTCTTGGCGCGGGTATCTATTTTTGGCGGGAACGGGCGCCGCAGAAATCGGCTGCCTCCGGCAAAATCGGAATGCCTCGCGCCACGATCGCCGCGCTCGGACGGATTGAGCCGCGGGGAGGAATCACCGACGTCGGCGGCACCACCGGGGAACGCGTCGAAAAGCTGCTCGTGAAGGAGGGAGACCGGGTCGAGGCGGGGCAGTTGCTCGCGCAGCTCGGCAGCTATGATTTGCGGAAAAGTGAATCCGAACTGGCCGAGATTCAAGTCAAGGAAGCTGAAGCCCGAATTGCCGCCGATGGGGCCTATGGCGCCGCGGTGGTCGCCGAGGCGGAAGCGGCGGTCGAGCAGCTTCAATTAGCCGAGCTTGACCAGGCAGCGCTGCGCAGCAAAGTCGATTCGCTTGAACTCAAACTGAAGATCGCCACGCGCGATTACGAGCGACTGGAGAAGACCGGATCGGAAATCATTCCCCAGCAGGAGTTGGAACACCAGAGCCTGGTGATCGAGGGCGCCAAGACCGAGCTCGAAGCGGCGCGGGCACAATTGAAAAAATTCGAAGAATCCCGACCGATCCAGAAGCGCGAGGCCGAAGCCAAGCTGGCCACTGCCAAGGCCAATCAGCAGCGATTGGCGACCGCCGTGCAATTGGAATCGTTAAAAAAGCAGCTCACCGCCGCGAAACAGAAGCTCGAACTCTCCCAGGTTCATGCCCCGCACGCCGGGCGAGTTCTCCGAATCATCACCAGCCAAGGCGAATCGATCGGGCAGCGGCCGATTCTGCTGTTGGGCGACACCAACCACATGTACGCAGTAGCCGAGGTCTATGAGACCGATGTCCGCTACGTCCACCCTAACCAACGAGCCAAGATCACCAGTGACGCTCTGGCCGATCCGTTAATGGGGACCGTCGAGACGGTCGGAATGACCGTATCGAAGAACGAAGCAGTGAGCCTCGACCCCACGGCCAGCGCAGACGCCCGCGTGGTCCGCGCCTGGATTCGGCTCGACGACAGCGCCCCGGTCACAGGATTGGTCGATTTGCAGGTCGACGTCGAGATCGAGACGTCCGACTCTGGGCTTGCGGAGCAAGAGGGCACGCGAGACAAGGGAGGGTGACGGCTCGCCCTGCCGCGCCGCGCAGGCTGTTACTCCGACTCGCATGAAAACCCAACTGGCCTGGACGAATCTGCTCCATCAAAAGACCCGTTCGGCCGTGGCCGTGGCTGGCGTCACGTTTGCCGTGGTGCTGGTGCTGATGCAGCTCGGCTTTCTGGCCGCGGTGCGGCAAACCGCCACGCGAA
>DASXPZ010000880.1:0-4507 GCA_036493275.1 Pirellulales bacterium | reverse complement strand
CGTGCTGGCGCATGGCGGCGTCGAGGGCCTTTTCTCCGGAATGGCCGAAGGGCGGGTGGCCGACGTCATGAAATAAAGCCAGGGCTTCGGCCAGATCCACGTTCAGATTGAGCGCTCCGGCGATGGTGCGCGAGATTTGCGCGACTTCCAATGTGTGGGTGAGGCGGTTGCGGAAGTGATCGGAATAGCGGCTGGTGAAAACCTGCGTTTTGGCTTCGAGACGGCGAAAGGCGCGGGCATGAATGGCGCGGTCGCGGTCGCGCTGAAAGTCATTGCGATAGGGATGAGGAGGTTCGGGGAAACGGCGTCCGCGGGAGTGCTCGGGGTGCACCGCGTAGGCGGCCAGCATAAGGAGAGGATAGCAGAGCGAGGCCCGATTTCAGATTGCAAACCTGGAATCATGTGGCCCCGGACGCATTCTTCCGGGGATAGGCAAGTCACCGCATGCTGTCACCGCGTCGCTTGGCTGCGTGCGGCGGACGAATGCGTCCGCCGCCACAAGTTTGATTATTGCTTGGTGGCGGATTCTTCTTTGGCCAGCTTTACTTTGGCGGCGTCCAGCTTTTGCTGAACTTTGGCGAAGGCTTCGGTGTCCTGTTCGGCGGGGACGGTGCGATTCCATTCCTGGACGGAGCGGTCCCAGTGGGCGGCGGCTAGCTTCAGGCGGCCGGTCTTCTGGTAGAGGTCGCCGAGATGCTCCTGCACGGTGGCGTCGGAGCCCATGTGGATGGAGGCCTTGGTCAGGTTCTCTTCCGCCAGGTCGTATTTGCCCAGCTTGAAGTAGACCCAGCCCAGCGAGTCAAGATAGGCGCTGTTGTTCGGATCAAAGGTCAGAGCCTGCTTGATCAGGTTCAGGGACTCGTCCAGCTTTACGCCGCGATCGGCATTCATGTAGCCGAGGTAGTTGAGCGTGGCGGCGCTCTGCGGGTCGGTGGGAGAGACCGAGGCCAGAATCTTCCTGAACTCGGTTTCGGCCTGGTCGAACATCTTCTGCCGCTGGTAAAGGTCGCCCATCAGGAACCAGACCTGACTTTTGTCGTCGGTCTTGGTCGCCAGTTGCTCCGCTTTGTTGAGAGACTCTTCGGCGTCTTTCCAGCGCTTGGCGCGCATATACATGATGCCGAGGCGGAGGTAGACTTCGCGATCCTCTGGGCCGCCCTTCAGCATGGAGCGGACATCGGCCAAAGACTGGTCGACGTCGCCGCTGTCGGCGAGTTGCGAGTCCAGCAGAATGCGCAGGTCGCGGTCGTCGGGCATTTTCTGCGCGGCTTCTTTGGCGACAGCCGTGGCTTGCGGCCACTGCTTGGCGTCGCGATAGGTGTCGACAATTTCCTGGTAGCCGCTGCGGGCGTTATCCTGGCCCAGAGGCAGCATCTTGCGGAAGGTTTCGACCGCAGCCGTGTAGTTTCCCTGATCGCGATAGACTGAGCCGAGGCGCTCGATGAAAATAGCGCGATTGTTACGATCCGCCTGACTGCCAGATCCGTTCTCGCTCTTATCCGTCTTCTTTACCAGATCCTGCAGAAGTTTCGCGGCATCGTCATAACGTCCCTGGGCCTGGTAGACAGCTGCGATATTGTAAGGGACGTCCATGGTGTCGGGGACGAGCGTATCGGCCTTCTTCAAACTCTCGAGCGCTAAATCGTACTTGGCCTGGCGACGATAAATCTCCGCGATGCGGACATAGGTTTGAGCGTCTTCGGGATTGGCGTCGGCGATGACTTTGTACTGCTCAAGGGCGGCATCGGCCTGGCCGTCGTTTAGAAGGTTCTCGGCGAGACCGCGGATGGCGTCGAGGTTATCGCGATCGAGAACGATGGCATGGCGATAGGCATCAATGGCGTTCTTGTAGTCCTTGCGCTGCTCGTAGGCGGCGCCCAGGGCGGAGTAAAGCTTGGCGGAGCGGCCCGAGTCGGGGACAGCGCTCAGTACTTGCAAGGCGTGCGCCGTGTCGCCTTCGTCGGTGTAGAGCATGGCCAGCGTGGTCACGGCTTCTTCCGAACCGGGGTCGAGCTTGACGGCGACTTTGAGTTCAGCTTCGGCTTTCTGCAGATCGTTATTCAGGCGGTACAGGCGGCCCAGAAGCAGGTGATCGTCGACGCTGTCGGGCTCAATCTTCACGATCGTTTCGTACTGTTCGATGGCCAGCTTCAGCACGTTGTCGGAGCCGTTGCCGCCGGGCATGTCGCCCAGCGAACGAAGATAGATGCGGCCGAGAAGTTTATGTGCTTCCAGGTTCTTGGGATCGCGCTTGATGATGTCCTGCGCCTCGAGAACGGCGTCGCGGATGCGCCCAGTCTTGACGTAGAGTTCGGCGAGGCCCGAAGTCAGGAACTCCGATGACGGGTCGGAATCAATGGCGAGGCGGTATTCCTCGATGGCTTTGTTGGCCAGGTCGCTGCGTCCGTAGACCGTGACCTGCTCTTCGTACATGTGGGCAACGGCGTAGTGGTAATAGGCGGCGGCGCGGTCCACTTTACGAGGCGATGACTGGGCTGGCTTGCTCTCGGGCTGCTTGGAATCTGCCGTGACAGTTTGACCGATGGCGGCGGTGGCCGCCACGGAAATCGCTATTAGAACCACCGAATGAGAGCGAAAAAAAGACTTCATGCTGAACCAATTCATGCTGGACCTGACCGCGCGTAAGCGCATTTCTCAAAAACCTCAGCTACCTTGGATGCAAAGCCGCCGGGCAAAAGGTGCTTCTTAATTCTAACCCGAGTGGTAGCGGGGATGGGAAAAAAGCGGGCTTCCTGAGAGAAGACGAACGGAACCGGAAGGTCAGGGACCGGCGGTTGGTGTCAGTTCTGTCAAGTTGCGTCAAGCAAGTGGAAGAGTTGCATACTCTGGCTTGCGGGGGCGCAAGAAGTTATGTTTAGTGCCGGAAGTGACGCACTCCGGTAAAGAGCATCGCCAGCCCGAGACGGTCCGCCGCTTCGATCACTTCCGGGTCACGCTGCGAGCCTCCGGGCTGGATGATCGCCGTGGCTCCCGCCTTGGCGATTTCTTCCACGCCGTCGGGGAATGGAAAGAATGCGTCGGAGGCGGCGACCGTGCCGTGAAGGGGGAGTTGGGCTTTCATGGCGCCGAGTTTGGCGGCGTCGACGCGGCTCATTTGTCCGGCGCCGACGCCCACTGTCTGCCCGTCGCGGGCGTAGACAATGGCGTTCGACTTCACGTGCTTGCAGACTTTCCAGGCGAAGAGCATCGCGCGGGTTTCTTCGGGCGTGGGCGCGCGTCTGGTCACAACTCTGAGATCGGACGGTAACAGGGGGCGGATATCGGCGTCCTGCACCAGCATGCCGCCGGAGACTTTCTTCAGCGCCCAGGTGTGTGGAGTGGCGGACGCCTTGTCCGCCCCCCGGACGGGGCGTCCGGGGCTCCATGATTCGTTGATCTGCGATTCGTTGACTTCCACGAGGCGAAGATTTTTCTTGGTGGCGAATTTCGCTTTTGCGGCATCGTCGAAGGCGGGGGCCGCGATGACTTCAAGAAAGAGCTTGTGCATTTCTTCGGCCGCTTCGCCATCGATGGGGCGATTCACACCAATCACTCCACCGAAAGCTGAGACGGGATCGCATTCGAGCGCACGCTTGTAGGCCTCGGCGAGCGTCTTACCTGTGGCAGTGCCGCAGGGGTTGGTGTGCTTGATGATGGCGCACACGGGCGTATCGAATGCAGGATCGTTGAATTCCTGTGCGAGATCCCAGGCCGCCTGCAGGTCAACGATGTTGTTGAAGGAAAGTTCCTTGCCCTGGATTTGCCGGGCGTTCGCTACGCCTGCGCCCGAGCCGTCGGAGTACATGGCGGCCTTTTGGTGCGGGTTTTCACCGTAGCGCAGGTCGAGGGCTTTCTGGAAAGAAAATCGCAGAGTTGAGGGAAAGGTGCCGGGGTCCGGTCGAGAGCCGTCAGCATTGATGCGTTCGAGAGTAGAAGCGATCGCCGAATCGTAGGCAGCAGTGGTGGCGAAGGCCTTCTGCGCCAGGCGCCATTTCGTGTCATGCGAAAGCGCTCCGCCGGAGCGCGCCAGCTCGTCGGCAATGGAAACGTAGTCGGCGGGCGAAGTAACGATGGCGACGTCGTGAAAATTCTTGGCAGCCGAGCGGATCATCGACGGTCCGCCGATGTCGATGTTCTCGATCAGCTCTTCGAATTTCACATCCGGCTTGGCGGCGGTCTTTTCGAAGGCATAGAGATTCACCACCACCATGTCGATGGGCTGGATTCCGTGTTCAGCCACGGCCGCGACGTGTTTAGGATCTTCGCGGCGATGCAGAATGCCGCCGTGAACCTTCGGATGCAGCGTCTTGACCCGGCCGTCGAGCATCTCAGGGAAGCCGGTGAGGTCGGAGATGTCTTTGACCGTGACGCTGGAGTCGCGAAGCAGTTTGGCGGTGCCCCCGGTGGAGACGAGTTCGATGTTGAGTCCGGATAGTTTGCGGGCGAAATCGACGAGTCCGGTTTTATCGGTGACGCTCAGGATGGCGCGCGTAACGCGGGGAGACAT
>DASXPZ010000879.1:0-1556 GCA_036493275.1 Pirellulales bacterium | reverse complement strand
TCTTCACCCCGGCGACCCTGCTCCGGAGGGTAGGCCGACAATGGCGGCTATGCGCGTTCAGATTTATTGCTTGCATTAAATACGCCACGCGCTCGTTGCACGGCGGCCTGGCGAACAAATGGAGTCACGTGAGCGCTGATGTCCAGTTGAGGTGCGAACGCAAAAAGGAAGGCGGCCAAGATGGCCAACATGGCCAAGGCGGCCAACGTTTTCTCCATCCCCCCTTGGCCACCTTCCTGCTCGCTGGGCCGCGCAATGCTTCTAACCGAGAAGCATCATAAGCTCCGGAATGGCAACGATTTGTTGCCGGAATCGTCCCACAATGCCGGCGAAAAAGCCGGGTCTACGACGATCAAAACTGCAAAAACTCAGTCGAATCCGCCAGCCGCCCTTCCCGGCATTTGGTCCCAAGTCATTGGACGTGCTGGCCCGGAACATGGTAAGAAGAAGAGGCACAACCTCATCGTGAGCCATTCGGTTCACGATCGAATCCCGATGGTCACCATCTGGAAACTCACGCTCGGATTGGGGAATCCCTCGTCGCCGCCGCAGGCTGGGAACTGAGGCGGCATGGAACCGCTTTCCCATGCCGGCTATTATGAACCATCTTCCTCAGGGGCTATTCCCAACGGAGCACGAATATGGCAGAGAAGACGAAGAGCAAGGTCATTCAGGTGGCGAGCGCTGTCCAGGACGCAGTCGCGACGGTTGTGACGGCGGCGAATCAGCATATCGTCCAACCTGTCGGGTCGGCGCTGGGCATCACGGGTGACGCGACGAAAGGCGCTAATGAAACGACCGGTTCACAAGCGGAAGTCGTTGTGCCCGCCAAGCCTAAATCGGCGGCGGCGCGGATGATGACCAAGTCCATCGCCATCAAACAGTCGAGGACGGGCAAGAGCAAAACCCAGCGCGTCACGGACGTCGCCAAGCCGTCGCAAAAGCCCAGCGGCGGGGCCGCGCGGAAAGCTCGTCGAAAAGGGGCAAGCAAGGGGCGATAGTCCGGTGCAGCGGAGTCCTCCTCCCTCGCCTTCGAGAGCCAAATGCCTCAGGCCAATCGACCACTGGCCTGGTACGCGTCTTCGGCGAGCACGCGCCGGCAGACGGCGTACACCGTCGGGCCGTGCCGGGAATCTTTGAAGTCGCAAAATGCGACCTCAAAGCGAGGCTGCGGCGGGCATTGCTACCGGCCATGTGCGTTTACCGAAAACGGGCGATTATGGCGGCGAGCGTTTTGAACACGCCGTGTGCCGTCGAGTCAGCGTCGTCTTCGGACGCGCCTTCGTCCCCACCGTCCGCGCCGCCGATGTGCCTGCTGGCATGGCCGAGTTGATTCGGCAACGCGAGGAATTATTTCGTCAGCGAACGGTGCATCCGCTGATTGCCCTTGGCGCATTCAATCTCGATTTTCTCTGCGTTCATCCCTTCCGCGACGGCAATGGC
Organism: Pirellulales bacterium; assembly: GCA_036493275.1. Lineage (GTDB taxonomy): Bacteria > Planctomycetota > Planctomycetia > Pirellulales > JACPPG01 > JACPPG01. The sequence continues at coordinate 113 of DASXPZ010000879.1, read as the reverse complement.
CGTGTGTCGCGACTGCTCCTTCTGTTGGATTGTTATCATGCTGGCCTGGAAGTTGGCCGGTTCATCAGTCTCGAGCGGCTGATTGAGCAGAACAAGGATCGCTATTACGAAAC
>DASXPZ010000878.1:0-3763 GCA_036493275.1 Pirellulales bacterium | reverse complement strand
ACTGTCCGGTGAAGAGTTGATGCACGCCGGCGGGTTCATGCTGATTGGGTTCATCACCAACACGATCATTGGTTGCATTTCCTACCTGGTGCTGAAGAACTTCGCCAAGTTGCGACAAATCGACGCCGCGACCGTCGCCGGCTATTACGGGTCGGATTCGGCCGGTACCTTTGTTACTTGCAAAGGCGTGCTCGACGGCAAGAAAGGGCTCGATCCCAGCTACAACTACGCGGCCTACATGCCCGTCATGTTGGCCGTGATGGAAATCCCGGGTTGCCTGGTCGCCTTGATGATTGTCTCCAGCCTGCGCAAAAAGGGGATGGATCCGCGCGGCAACATGCCCGGCGAGCCGGGCTATGACCCTCGCCCTCTTCCCGACTCGCTCGCAGAGGAAGTCGGCCACGGCGCCGATCATGGGGGTCACGGCGGCGGTCACTCCAGCGGACGTCACGGAGCGACGGAGACCAATGGCGAAAAGCGTTTCAATTCATTCATCAGCCTTGAGCTGTTGCACGAAGTCTTTTTAAACCCAGGTCTCTTCCTGCTGTTCGGCGGAATCATCATCGGCTTCGTTAGCCAATTGCAGGGAAGTAAAGTTACCCAAGAAGACGACAAACTGTTCGTCCAATTATTCCAGGGAGCCCTCTGCTTATTCCTGCTCGAAATGGGAATGACCGCCTGCAAGCGGCTACGCGACTTGAAGACGGCAGGCTGGCGATTCGTCTTCTTCGCTCTGGTCGGGCCGAACATCTTCGCCACGATCGGCATGTTCGTCGCGCACGGATATGGCATGCTGCTCGGGCATCAATTCGATATCGGCACCTATGTGCTATTCGCCGTCCTTTGCGGAGCGGCCTCCTATATCGCCGTGCCAGCCGTGCAACGGCTCGCTATTCCCGAGGCCAGCCCCACGCTGCCGCTCGCCGCGTCGCTGGGCGTGACGTTCTCCTACAACGTCACGATGGGTATCCCGGTCTATATCGAGATCGCCAAGCAAATTACCAACTTGTTGCCGATCGCGGGTCACGTCGTCGAGACCGTTGCGCCGCTCACTTGAACTTAAGCCGCCCACTTGCTGGCATCCGGAGAATCGAATATGCCCACCATGACGGTAGCTCGAAGAGTCGTCGTGATCGCCGAGAAGGCGATCGAGAGAATCCTGCTCGAAGAGATCCTCAAGCTCGGCGCGAAGGGTTACAACTGCACCTACTGTTTCGGCAAAGGGGAGCACGGCCTGATCGAGGATCCGTTCACCGGACCGGAACATGGCTGCGTGCGGATCGAAATTGTCACCAGCGTGAAGGTCGCCGAGGCGATCATGGAATACCTGCACCAAGACGCGGTGCAGCACTATCCGATCACTTCCTTCGTCGACAACGTCCAAGTCGACGCGCGCGACACGTTTTATCGCTAACCCCTCGCTCGACAGACCATTCCAAAGGGCGTGTGCCACCGGCTCAGCCGGTGTTGTTCCAATTCCGCACCGGCATAGCCGGTGGCAGACGTGAAGCCAGTAGCGGCGCCACACGCGACTTTGCAGTTCTCCTGACGTAGCGGGGCGAACGCTTTATTTTGCGCTCGCGGCCCGCTCGGGCTTGACTATTCTCCAAGCGCGAACGCCCGCAACCGCGTCAGATAATTAGGCTGCCGGATTGCTGCATGGTCTTGCGGCTGATCGCTTTTCGGCGCCGGCGGTTCGGGGCGAGTAGCGACTTTGTTTCCCGGAACGGCTGAAAGGGCCGAGCGGGAGAGGAGCTCGACTTCGTGCTGGGTGATCCGACGACGAGTGAGGAACGCCCCCAGCTCTTCTTCTCCGTCGGACGTGGCCCAATCGAGCAGGGCCCGGCGACGGATCATCTGCAAGCTGGGCTCGCGAAATGGCAAAGCTCGGCGGCCCCCGGCGCGGCCGGAAATCGCCCGACCCGATTCGCGAGCCACCACCACGTCTTGTCCCACGATTCTCTTCCACAGTTTGTGAAGGCCGCCCAGGTCGAGCTGGCAATCGGGATCGCGGAGCAGCAGAATCTCGCCCCGCGACCACTCCACTCCCTCTCGCTGCCAGCCGACTCGGCCGAGCGGCTTGCGATGGTGGATCACGCTGACCTGCGGCCAGGGGCGGACGAGGTCGTTGGCAATTTCAGGGGTGGCGTCTGTCGAGCCGTCGTCGATCACCAACAACTCCCAGCGTGGCGTGAGGTCTGGAAGCACCTCCAAGGCCAGCTCGACCAGGCCCCGCAAAGTCGACTGCGCGTTATAAACCGGCAGAATCATGCTCAAAGAAGGCTTCAACACGCCGTCCCTTTCCGCGATCGCTCGACCGCCTACGAGTAAGTTCCCACAGAGCATCGTTCCGCCTGACGCCGATGGTCTACGCCGGAGACGATGATTGTGCCGCCTGCGATGCCGCCCGCGACGCCCGACAATCCCGAGCGATCAGACTCCGCCAAAATCCAGGCCGCAATCGCGACAATGAACAGCTAACTCCATCGGACGGTTGCGCTGGCTACTCCAGGCAGAGCGGGCGGGAAGCGCGTAGCACGTTCTTTGCGGCCGGCAGCGAACTTCCGGCCTGGAGCGCGCGTGCCTGACGCGCCGGCGTCGCGTAGAATCGAACAGAGAGGTCGATTGCCAGCGGCGCCCTTTGGGCAAAGTCTGCGTTGGCGCGACTCCGCTTCGCGGCGCGATACGGTTGGTTCGCCCGCGGCAGTCTGTTCTTCCAGTTCTTTCCGAGTGCCAGTAGCGCGAGGTTCCGGCGTGAGCTCTTCTAGCAAACCTGAGTCGGGCGTTCCTGCCGGCGACGTTCCCCTGCCTGACTTTGCCAAGGGGGGCGGACTGTTGCCGGCGGTGGCGCAAGACGCCGACACCGGCGAGGTGTTAATGCTCGCCTACATGAACGCCGAGAGCTTCGCCGAGACCGTGGCGACGGGGCGGGCGGTCTATTTCAGCCGCAGCAAAGGAAGACTCTGGCGCAAGGGAGAGGAAAGCGGCCACGTCCAGCGCGTGCAAGCCATTTTCGTCGATTGCGACGCCGATACGATCCTGCTCCGCGTCAGCCAGCACGGACCCGCCTGCCACGAAGGATATCGCAGTTGCTTTTTCCGCCAGCTCACGCCCGAGGGCGCCAAGGTAACGCAGGAGCGGCTGATCGATCCGCGAGAGATCTATCGCAAGTCGTGAGCTCGGTTTGTCCAGGCTCGCTGCGCCGAAATTGGCGCCAATGAGGCGCGTATTTCGGCATTTCTGCCAAAAGACGGCTTGCTTGCCGTTGGGGAGTGGGGGTCTACTATGGTTCGGGCGATTCGGCCGATGCTCCTATCGCGCGTCTTGGCCTGCGCCCGGCGCAAATTGTTATTGGGTCAACTGCACGAAGGATCCTTGCCATGCTAGACCGGGTGTTGCCAAAATTCGTCGGTCCGAGCGGCTCCGTTGGGCTGTTAGCGATCCGCGCCGTGGCCGGCAGCGCAATGGTTTTACACGGCCTGCCCAAGATTCAACACGCGCTCAACTGGATGGGCCCAGACGCCAAGGTCCCCGGCGCACTCCAAGCCGCCGCCGCGGTGGCCGAGTTCGGCGGCGGCGTTTGCTGGGTGCTGGGCGCCCTGACGCCGATCGCGTCGATCTTGATCGGCAGGAACTTCGGCCACTGGAACGCGTCGCCGGTGGCCGAGCCGACGCCGACGAAGACGCCGAAGCCCTTCTTGGCCTTGAACTGCCCGTTGCCCTCAAAGGCGAAGTTGCGCGCCTCGCCGGTCAGTTGCAGCGA
>DASXPZ010000877.1:0-5371 GCA_036493275.1 Pirellulales bacterium | reverse complement strand
CGAATAAAATCTGTTATCTTCAGGCCCGCTGGCCCCTATGTTGGGGACAGCGGGCTTTTTTTGTTGCACACGGTTCACAAGACAGAGCGACACATTCCGATTTCGAGGACGCCACGATGAAGATTCAAAAGGAACGGCTCGAGTTGTTGGTCACTGCGATCTTCGCCGGCGCCGGCTCTCATACGGCCGAGGCGGTGGCCGTGGCCGAGCACCTGGTCGAGGCAAACCTCGTCGGCCATGATTCGCACGGCGTGATCCGCATCGCTCCCTACATCAACTGGGTGCGAGAAGGAAAGCTCGTCCCCAACGCCGAGCCAGTTACTGTCCTCTCTGCGCCTTGCCTGGCGGTTCTCGACGGCCAACTCGGCTTCGGCCAGGTAATGGCCCGCCGCGCAACCGATCTGGCAATCAGCATGGCGCAACACCACGGCGTCTCGGCCGTGGCGCTTCGCAACTCCGGGCATGTCGGCCGCGTGGGCGCCTGGGCCGCGCAGGCCGCGTCGGCGGGCATGATTTCGCTCGTCTTCGTCAATACGTCGGGCGGCGGGATCCTGGTGGCGCCGCTGGGCGGAATCGAACGCCGCCTCTCGGCCAACCCCATCGCCATCGCAGTGCCAGTCAGCGGCCGTCCTCCTTTGCTGCTCGATATTTCGACGTGCCAGATCGCCGAAGGAAAAATCCGCGTCGCTTTCAACAAGGGACAAAAAGTACCGGATGGTTGCATCATCGATTCCCAAGGCGCCCCGACGAACGACCCCAAAGTCTTCTACGGCGACCCGCCCGGCTCGATCCTCCCCTTCGGCGGGCACAAAGGGTTTGGGCTGGGGATCATGGTCGAAATGCTAGCCGGCGCGCTGACCGGCGGCGGCTGCAGCGCCCCGGGCTTGCCGCGTTTGGAACAGGCAATGTTCATGCTCGCGCTCGATCCCAGCAAGTTCCAGCCGACCGACGCCTTCAGCGCCGAGGTGACGCGCTACATCGACTTCGTAAAGAGCGCGAAGACCGTCACTCCGGGAGGCGAAATCCTGATGCCCGGCGAACCAGAAGAACGCAATCGAGCGACTCGCACGCGCGACGGCATCGACCTGGACGACATGACCTGGGGCCAGATCACGGCAACGGCGGAATCGGTGGGGCTGACGATGGCGGAGATCGAACGATTGATCGCGTGAAGTAAAGCCCCCAATGTCCACTCGCGACAATTGGGCGACGTTCCGAGCAGCATACCGGGAGGGCGAGGCTCCCGCCGAGCAAAGTAGCTCAATCGACGTTCAATTCTCAAGACGTCCGCACGCATTGCCGACGCCCATTTCCACAACAACAAATCATGCCACAACCCTCTAAGCCCCGCCGCTGGCTCCAATTCAGCCTGCGAACCATGTTCATCGTGGTGACCGCGATCGCCTGTTGGTTGGGCTACGAGCTGAATTGGATTCGCCAGCGGCACGCCTTTTTGTCGCGGGAATTGGAGATGCAGCAAGTCGAAAAAGTTCTCTATCCTCCGCCCGCTGAATTCGTTCCGGCGCCGCCGCTGTTGGGGCTCTTCGGCGAGCGCGGTTATGAGAACGTGCCCGTTTGCAGCGAAGGCAACCACTCCAAGTTTGATGGCCCCGCGCGGATTAAAGAGGCGGAGGCCTTGTTCCCAGAAGCCACAATCGAACCTTGGCGCGTGACGCACGAGTACACACACCAGAAAACGAACTGACCCAGCGTCCCTCCCGCCGCTTTACCGGCCTCGACACCAGGACTACAATCGCCAGCCGGTAACAGAGCCTGTCTCGGACTTGATCCTGTAAGACGCACAAACACGAGCCATTCACCGACACACTTTTCCGGAGGCACAAGCGCCATGAGCGCCGACGCACGTTTTGCCCAACTGAAGTTTGAACTTCCCCCCGCCCCCAAGCCGGCCGGCGTCTATAAGCCTGTCATCGTCGTCGGCAACATGGCCTACGTCTCCGGGCATGGCCCGCTGAAGAACGACGGCTCGCTGCTCACCGGCAAGGTGGGATCCGAAGTCGATCAGCAGCAAGGTTACGCCGCCGCCAAACAGACCGGCCTGGCGATCCTGGCCACGCTCAAGGCCCACTTCGGCACGCTCGACAAAATCCGCCGGCTGGTGAAAACCCTGGGCATGGTCAACGCCGCGCCCGACTTCACGCAACACCCGGCCGTGATCAATGGCTACAGCGACCTGATGAAAGCGGTCTTCGGCGAGGACGAAGGCGTAGGCGCCCGCAGCGCCATCGGCATGGGCTCGCTGCCATCGAACATGTCGGTCGAGATCGAAGCGATCTTCGAAGTGGCGGGTTGAAGCCCTGTAGACAAGTCTTCGCGCTGAGTAAGACGAACCGGGAGTGCCAGGCTCCCGCCGAGCAATGAAGCTTTTTCGGCGTGACGCATAAGGACCATCGCAGCGCGATCAAAAGCGAAATGGCGCGACGCGCCACGCAACAGGCAATTTAAAATTCGGCGTCGCAGGGCATTCTACCGCTGCGAGCTTCGTTCAGTTGTAAAGTCGTGAACGCGATTGGCAGATGATCGATCGATTTGCGGCGCGCGGCTCAGCAGGAGCTTCGCCCTCCCCGCTGACGCGTGCGCAACGGTTAATCACAATGAGAGGTTCTTGCCTCAGAATCCGCGGGCGGCGCGGATGTCGTCGAAATCGCGCAAGTGATAATCGATTTTGACGAAATCGAGCACGCGCATCAGGCCACGCAGCGCCACGCCCATGCCATCCGGTCCGCTGAAGCCGCCGAACTGGCCACCCCCTTTGACGTGCGGCTCGAGGTCCAAAAAGACGCCCGGAATGCCGCGACGGTGCAGCGCCGCCTCAAGCTTCGGCAGCGACGCGCGGAAGTCTCGCAAGATCAACTCGTGCGCGCCGTGTCCGCGATCGGCCGGCACGAAGTGCTTCAAGGCGTCTTCGTCGACATGCCCTTGCCGCGTGGGCGCCTTTGAGTGGAGATAATCTTTGATGTGGATCCAGCCGATGGCCGGCTTCATCGCCAGGTACTGCTGATAGACTTCGACCGTGGTGTAGCCCTGGCAGAGGATGTTCGCCGCGTCGAAGATTAGGACCATCGCCGGGTGATTCACCTTGCGATGGATCTCGGCCAGCAGATGCCCGGTCTGTCCGACCAGGTTTCCTTCGATCTCGACGCCGAAGGTCAAGTCGGATCGGTGGCACGCCTCGGCGATTTGGCCGAGCTGATCGACTGTTTGCGCGATGTGCTCCTTCGGATCGGTCCCCTTCGGATGATAAAACGAAAAGCCGCGGATCAACTTGGTCTCGAAGGCGTGAGCCAGCTCGCAGGCCTTCTTCACGTCGCGCTCGAGATACTTTTTGAACGGCACGTACTCGTTCTTCGTGCCGTCTTCGACGTCCTTCAGTTTGACCTTGCCGATCGGCGAGCCGAGCGAGGCGACGTTCAGTCCGTACTCGTCTTCCAAGTGGCGAATGTGCTGGATCTCTTTGACCGTCAGCTTCATCACGTTCTTGACGCCGCTGCCGGCGTCGATGAAGCGGATGCTGTAGAACTGCAAGCCGAGCGCGGCCATCGCGGCAAACTGCTGCACGGCCGTCTTCTGGTTTGCCGCTTCGTCTCCAAAAGCACTCAGTATCACGCGCGGGGCGCCATTGGTCGTCATGGTATAAAAACACTGAAAATGGGAGTGCGGAAAAGACAAACTCAGAGGCTTGCACCGGATGCAATATCGCCCAAATCGCCAAACTCATCAGGCGAACCGGCCATTGTGAACCCACGCCGTCCCCCCCACAACCCCTGTTAGTGCGACGCTTTTTTGTGCGACGCTGCCGCGCCGGATGTGAGGCCGCGATTTAGGGCAAAAGAATCTCGGCCAGCACACGCCGCAACTTGCAGGACGAGGCCACGTCCGACGCCCAGCCCACTTACGCTCAGGCTTTTTTCGTCGGCGTGCAGAGTCGCAGTCCGTGGAACAGGATCGCGGCGGCGCCGAACAGCGCCAGGCCGAGTTCGACGTCTCCCAGCAAGCTGCCGGTCAGTTCGTTCGGCGGCCCTGCGGAATCGGCAGCCGTTTCGGTGGCCGAGCGAGCGCCGGCCGGCGTATTCCCGATCGTGATCTCTTGGGGTGAAACAGGGGGCTGAGGATCGAGCGGTCGGCCGACTGGCAACGAGGCGGGGCGCGCCATCGCCACCTGGCCGCCGAGGCTCGATCCGTCGGTTGCGCCAGTGGCCGGATGCCCGGTCGACGCCAGCGCCGCCTGGTTGTTCGACGTTGGGGCGGCGGCTTTCGATCCGTCGCGCATCGACGCCAGATAACTCGGATCGCCCAGGTTGGCCTTCGGGACAACCGACGTCAGAAACGACGAGACGCGACCGCAGTAGCTGCCCGAGGTGGTGCCGAAGCTCGACCCGAACAACACGCCGCACAGTTCGCCACGGCTATTGAAGATTGGGCCGCCCGAATCCCCTTGGCGAGCGGCGGCCGAGAGTTCGACCATTTCGTACGGTTGATTCATGCCTGGCGCCACGTACTGCGTGCAATAGCCGCTGGCCATGCGGTACGAGCCGCTGCCGTATCCGGCAATGCTGAGTGGCTCACCGGCGCGCGGCGGCTCAGTCGCTAGCGGGACCGGCGCGACATTCGGTTTCCAGATCGCGAGCGCCGCCAGGTCCCAGGTCCGATCAGTCGAGATGACTTTGGCCGCCGAGCGAAAGCCGTCCGGAAAGACGACCTCGATTGTTCCCTTGGCGTCGGAGACCACGTGCCAGTTGGTCAGCACCAGCGCGTAGTCGCCGCGGACGTCGACCAATGTGCCCGACCCGTACGACGTGCTCATTCCCTCGGGCGCGACGATGCGAACGACGGCCGGATGGGGCGTTTGCTTCGGCGCCGGGTCGCCCCAGGCGGCCAGTGAAACAGCCGGCGCGGAAATGAAAACGATCAGCGCAACCGATGTTGCCCACATACATCGCGTGAGAAGCGAGTAAGCCGGGAGGGCGAGGCTCCCGCCGAGCCACGCGCCGCGCTCGGTTTTACATCCGTATGATTTCTCACGAAAACACGCGGAGCAATCAGAAAACTGTGAGACAAGGCGAAGCACTGCTGGACGAGCCAGCAGTGGCACACGGGTGCGCGAAGTGAGCAACCTAAGCATGGAACCGCCATTGGGGATCGCGAAAAACATGGCGATCCGCTTTCAGATTGTGGAAGCCTCTCAAGACCTCGACGCCGTCACGCGGCGGGCCTCGTTTTCGACGATCCGCTGCAGCAGTTCCTTGCGCAGCTTTTCCAGCTCGGTCGACGAGGAGGATTGCTCCCGGTCAGGGGTCATGGTCGGTCGCGCGGACTGAGAACAAGATTCAGCCATAAGACGTCTATGCGG
>DASXPZ010000876.1:0-1503 GCA_036493275.1 Pirellulales bacterium | reverse complement strand
TTCTCTCGATCTCCTTGTACTACTGCTCTTGGTTGGCAGTCGTCGGGATACCGCTTCCGAAAGCGCCGTTCCTCGATCACGTCATCGCCGAGGCCGACCCTCACGCCTCAGCGTGGACAAACTCCTTGCGCGCCTTGCGCGGAACTTCAGGCGGCAGTTTGTCACACGGCGGCTGGTAGCCGTTTGCTTTGCTTTGTACTGGGCAGACGGAATTGGAACTCGGCGACGCTTGCCGTACTCAACCAGCACTTGGCCATCACTGGTCAAGTACAAACCCTTCGCCATGCTATCCCTCCCGTATGCGCGTCCGTCCAAATATTAGAGACGTGGCGAGAGTGTGAGCAATGGCATTTTCGCCGCGAGCGTTAGTCTGACGAAGCCGTGCAGAGGGAGAGAGCGATGCAACTTTTAGTCACCGGAGCCACAGGAAAGGTCGGTGTCAATCTCATCGAGAGGCTGCTCGCGGACCCGCGGTGGCGCATGGCGCGTGTCACGGCGCTGTGTCACAACCGCACGATCGAAGAGACCGATCGAGTAGAGGTCGTCAAAGGAAGCATCGACGACCGCGGCTGCGTCGATCGCGCGGTGCGCGGCGTGACGCATGTCGTACACTTAGCGACCTGCAAGGAGATTCCTGAAACCGTTATGGACGTGACGGTCAAGGGACTCTTCTGGCTGCTGGAGGCCTTCCGGCAAAGCACGACGGCAAAGCAATTCATGCTGATTGGCGGCGACGCGGCGGTTGGGCATTTCTTCTACGACCATCAGGAGCCGATCACCGAGCATACGCCTCATCGCGCCTATCCCGGCTGCTATGCTCTGTCGAAGGTCCTCGAGGAGGTGATGCTGTCGCAATTTTCGATTCAATACGGCGTCAACACCTGCTGTCTGCGTGCGCCCTGGATCATGGAAAAGGACGACTTTCGCTACTCGTTATCTTTCGGTGACGACGTGTTTGGCGGGCCGGTCTGGAAGTCGCTGGTTGCCCCCGAAGTCGCCAAGCGTTGCCAAGCGGAGGGAACAGTGCCCTTGCTCCGCGACGCCCGCGGCAATCCGCTCAAGCGGAATTTCGTCCATGTCGAGGATCTCGTAGCCGCCATTCTCGCCGCGCTTGACAATCCACGGAGCGAAAACAAGCTTTACAACGTCTGCATGGACGAACCCGTCGACTACGGGGCGGTCGCCGCCTATCTCAAAGAGACGCGGGGGCTCGGTTACCTGGACATTCCCAGCAACTACCACTCGAACTGGATGGACAACAGCCGGGCCAAATTCGAACTCGAATGGCGGCCCCGCTATGATTTGGCGCGACTGATCGACGCCGCGTGGACCTACCGACGCGCGCCCGGCGATCCCCGCAAAGTGTGGTATCCCGGCTGAGCGACAAGGAGCGCGCGTCGCGTGTGTGCCCCGCCTACCTTCCGGCCGCGAGGAAGGTCGTGGCCAGCGCTCCGTTTGGCCGCTTAGCTTCGACTCTGGTCTTCGGGCCGGAATGCCCAATTA
>DASXPZ010000875.1:0-2823 GCA_036493275.1 Pirellulales bacterium | reverse complement strand
CCCCATCCGACGCCGCCTTTGACGTGCTGGCGCCCCAATCGCGATTGACAGTTGCGCGAGATCTGCGGTACAAGCCTGCGGCTTTCTCGAATCATTCCCGATTGCGCAGTTGGCGTTCGACGCGCTGCGCGATGGCTCGCTTCCGGTCCGCGAGGTCTAGCATGCACAAACCGCTCCCACTGATCCAGTCGTACGAGTCCGCTCAGGAGAGTGGCGCCGCGGACATGCAAACGGTGCTGATGGCCTGGCACGACGCTACCGCGCGGCTGGAGCAAACGCACGAATCGCTGCGGGCCGAAGTTCGCCGCTTGACGGCGGAGCTGGAACAAAAAAACAGCGAGCTCGCCCGCCAGCGCCGGCTGGCCGACTTGGGACAGATCGCGGCGCACGTGGCGCACGAAGTTCGCAATGGCCTGGTCCCCGTCTCATTGTATCTGAGCTTGCTGCGCCGGCGACTGCTCGACGATCCGGGCGGCTTCGACCTCTTGCGCAAAATCGAGGCCGGATTCACCACGCTCGAATCGACCGTCAACGACCTGTTGCAATTTCACGTCGACCACAATCCCCAATGCCGCCATTTCGGCTTGCGCTCGCTGATCGAAGACGTGCTGGGGAGTCTGATGCCCCAGTTGGCGGCGCAGCGCGTGGCGACGGTGATCGACGTTCCGGAAAACCTGGTGATCTCGGCGGATCGAGAGATGCTCCGTCGCGCGATTCTTAATCTCGCGCTCAATTCGCTCGACGCCATGCCGAACGGCGGCGAGCTGGTCGCCACGTCCTACGTTGGACCGCGCGGCGTCGAGTTGGAGATCGCCGACAGTGGCTGCGGGCTCTCAGAAGAAACGCTGTCGCGCGCCACCGAGCCCTTTTACACCACCAAGGGAGGCGGAACCGGCCTGGGCCTGGCCATCGTCGAGCGAATTGTGCAAGCGCACGGTGGCGAAGTGCGCGTCGCCAATTGTCCCGAAGGGGGCGCGGCGTTCACCCTGAGCTTTCCAAGCGTTGCGCTGGAGGCCGCCGCATGATCGTCGGACCTCCCGAGGTAATGATCGCCGCGAACCATTCAACATCCAAAGGCAGTGTGCTGGTCGTCGACGATCATGCTCAGGCCCGCCAATCGGTCGCGGACACGCTTCGCTCGACAGGTTATGCGGTCAGCGTCGCGGCGAGCGCGCCCGAAGCGCTTAATCTGCTGTCGCGCGAGTGCAGCGACGTGATTCTCACCGATTTGCAGATGCCCGGCATGAACGGGTTGGAATTCCTCAGTGAGCTGGCGCGGCGCGAAACGGGCGCGCAAGTGGTGATGATGACCGCCCACGCCAGCGTGTCGACCGCGGTCGAGGCGATGCGGCATGGCGCCTTCGACTATGTGGAAAAGCCGTTCGACGCCGATCGATTGGAGCGTTTGATCGAACGCGCGATGAATCACGGCCGGCTGCTCGATCGCCAGACGCGAGTGCCCAAAGTGGCGAACGCGTCGCAACCGACCCTGGTTGGCGACGGCCGCGCAATGCGCTCTCTACGCGAACGAATTGCCCGCGTGGCGCCGACGAACGAAACGATCCTCATCCAAGGCGAAAGCGGGGTCGGCAAGGAGTTGGTAGCCCGCGCCGTGCATTTCGGCAGCACTCGCGCCGCGGCTCCCCTGGTCAGCGTCAATTGCCCGGCCCTCTCGGCCCATTTGTTGGAAAGCGAGTTGTTCGGCCACGAGAAAGGGGCCTTCACCGGGGCTGATTCAGCCCGAATCGGTCGGTTCGAGTTGGCCGACGGCGGCACGATCTTGCTGGACGAAGTCAGTGAAATCAGCCTGGAGTTGCAAGCCAAGCTGCTGCGAGTGCTGCAAGAAAAATCGTTCGAGCGCGTCGGGTCGAGCGTTACTCGTAGCGTCGACGTGCGAGTGCTCGCCACCACCAATCGCGATTTGAAGCAGGAAATCGCCGCCGGACGATTTCGCGAGGATTTGTATTATCGGCTGGCCGTCGTCCCACTTTTGGTCCCACCGCTCCGCGAGCGCCGCGAAGACATTCCCTGGCTGATCGGACATTTTTCTGCCTGCGCCGCTCAGCGTTTGGGCAAGGAGCCTTGCAAGCTCGACGCAGAAGCTCACGCGCTGCTGGTCCAATACAACTGGCCCGGCAACGTCCGCGAGCTGGAAAACATCATCACCCGCGCCAGCGTGATGAGTCTTTGCACGCCCGTGACGACCGACGAGTTCCGCACCTGGCTCTGCATGGATACGCCGGCGATTGCCGGAAGCATCGTCCCGGCGGTGGGCGCGATGGCGGCGAGCGCCACTGCATCGTCCGCTGGAGCGAACGGCGAATCACCCTCGACGCTCAGCCTGCGCGACATGGAGCGGCGGCTCATCGAAACCACGCTCGATCGTTTCGGCGGTCATCGCGCGCAGACGGCCCACGCCTTGGGGATCGGGCTGCGGACCCTGTCGAGCAAATTGAAAGAATACGGTTACCCGACCCGCGGGCGACGATTGATCGTAGCCGGTTGATAGCCGATCGGCTCGGGCGCGTCGTAATCCATTGGGAAGTCGAACATGATTCAACCGACTGCGATTGGCCGCGTTGCCTTTGCGCCGCCGATTTCTCCCGGGCGACCGACCGTTGCGGCCGATGGCGCCGTCGGGCAAGCGCCGGTCGCCGGGGCGTCGCAGGCGTCGTTCAAGGAGATGCTGCTCGATTCCATTCGTCAGGCGAACATTTTGCGGCAGGACGCCGATCAGGCCGTGGCCTCGCTGGGCGCGCAGCGCGCCGCGGGTCCGGCCGACGTGTTTGGCGCCGTGGAGCAAACCGATCTGGCCTTTCGAAC
>DASXPZ010000874.1:0-3698 GCA_036493275.1 Pirellulales bacterium | reverse complement strand
AGAACCTTCTAAGTAAGTAGTAAGCGTAAGTAGGGCGCCTCCACGAGGCGCCCATTGCAAACAATCGGCGGGCGACCGAATCATGGCGCCTCGATGAGGCGCCCTACGGATTTCTATGGGAATTCTTGGCCAGCGGTAGAGTTGAGGCCGTAGACTGTAGGCGCGAAGGGAATGAGTCGCGGGAGTCCGATCATGGAGAGTTGTTTCGTGCTTCTCGTTTCTTAGGCTGCGCTGCGCTTGACCAGCACCAGGGCCTTCCACTCCATTTTTCCTAAGAACGAGTCGCGTCCCCTTTTCTGCCCCCAGTCGACCACATTCGGGCGCGCCGCAAACGACACACCCAGCGGGCAGCTCGATCCATCGTAGCGGCACAACCAGATAGTTCCCGTCGCGGTAAATCGCAGGCCGCTTAGGCGATCGATTACTACTGTCGGGTGTTCCTGTCGTGAGATTTGGATCGTTAAGTGCCATCTCGATTGCCCTCTATCTGAAACATGACAAACATGAACCCAAAATCAGGCTCACGAATAAACACCATTGGAATCCATCCCGCCATGATACCGGTCGGTAGGCTGCTGACGAGGGAATTGCTGCGTTCTGGACCCCACGATTCCGGCGACAAACTACCTCAAGTTGCCAGTTGATACGTGTGGCGATGACAATCAAAGGTGACAATCAAAGGGGAGGGGAGTGAATGGCGCGAAGCTAAGCGTAACGTGTTTGGCCATGGATGCGTCGCTCGCGCGCTAGCTGCGTGATGCAGGCGAGCTTTGCGCGGACGAATGGTTCCTGAGAGAATCATTCAGGGCAAGATGTCCGGTTCCACCTGGTAGCCGTCGGCCAGGGCGTTGGTCGAGTTGAACATCGCTACGACGGCCATCAGCTCCCCCAGTCCCTCGTCGTCGAGGCCCAGTTTTTTCACGGCCGCCGTGTGCGAGTTGACGCAGTACGAGCAGCCGTTGGTTGCCGAGACCGCCAGGGCGATCATCTCCTTGGTCAACGGATCGAGCCGGCCCGGCGCCATCGTCACTTTCAGACGCGACCAAATCTGGTCGAGCAATGGCGGGTGACTGGCCAACGTCTTCCACAGGTTGGGAACGAAGTCGATCTTCTTCGTGGCCTTGATGTCGTCGTAAATCTCGCGGACGCGACCCGTGGCCGAGGCTTCTTCGACCATGGCGACAGTCGCCGGGCCGGGAATCTTTTTCGGTTCTGTCATGACATCTCCTCCTCCGAACAATTCTCCGCGTCGCCCTCGCGAACTGCTTCAGCCGGCGCGCGGGAAATCGACTAACACTTTTTGCGCCCCGTCCCTGCGGTCCCGGAACGTCTCGAACGCGGTCTGAATCTGCGCCAACTTGAAACGATGCGTCAGCAATTTCGAGAGATCGACGCGCCCTTCGCTGATCCAGCGCATGGCCAGCGGGAAGTCCTTGGTGAAGTCCGGATCGACGCTCGTGTGGACCGTGATATTGCGAACGAACAACTCGCGCCAAGGCAAGCCGTCGACATGATCGGGCGGAACGCCGAACGACAAGATGCGGCCATACTTTGCGCACAGCTCGATGCAGAGATCGAGCGCCAGCTCGTCGTGGCCGACTGCTTCGATTACCACGTCGGCCAGACCGCCGCCGGTGATGCGCCGCACTTCTTCGACCGGATCTTGCTTGGCGTTGTTCACCACGGCAGTGGCGCCCATTTGCGCGCTGAGCGCCAGCCGCGATTCGAGACGGTCGATGGCGATGATCTCACTTGCGCCCAGGTTTCGCAGGCAGACGTTGAACATCTGACCGATCGGCCCTTGGCCGACCACGGCCACGACCTGATCCAACACCTGTGGCAACTTTTTCAGGGCAAAGATTACCGTCCCCAGCGGCTGGGCTAGTAGCGCTTGCTCCGGCGGCTTGCGCGGATCGAGCGGGATGGCCCGAGTTTCCGAAAGCGCGTACCGCTCGTACAGCCCTCGCTGCTTGATGGGGACGGCCAGCACGCGGTCTCCTGGCTTGAAGCGATTGCCGGTCGTCGCGGCCACCACGCCGATCATCTCATGCAGCGAATAGCCCACCGGCAACGGGTATTCTTTGTGGCTTGAATCGAAATAGGGCAGGTCCGATCCGCAGAGGCAGCCCAAGTGGGGCTCGAAGAGAATCTGGCCCGGCTCGCCGTCGAGCGTGGCCTCGGGAATGTCGACGAGTTCAATTTTGCCGCGAGCGGGAATGTTTCCGGCGAGCACGCTGAAGGACTCCTGATAAAGATAAATAAGTGCTGCGCGATTGCGAGCGCTAGACGAGAATGTCGCCGATCATCGCAATTGCCGCAAGCGGGGAGACTGCCGCCACCGCGCCGACGCCTGGCAGGCCATTGGCAGGGCAACGCCTGGGGGTAGACTGAAGACCGATTTCCAGTCGTCGCCGAAGAGACCGGTGAGCATCGAATGTATCGGCCAAATGACCCGGGCCGCGGAGAAGCGATGAGCGTTGTTCCACTCGATTTGAGCCGTCTGAAGGTCCTCCCCCTCAGCCAGCGCAAGAATCTGACGACGGCGGACGACATTTTGATCGACCCCGACGCGGCCCCGCCCGCTTGTTCGCCGCGGAACCTGGCGCTGATCGCCGAAGCGGCCGCCAAGATCCGCGCGGCGCGCGAGCGCGGCGCGGCGGTGATCTTGATCTACGGCGCCCACTTGCTGCGAAATGGCGCGGCGCAGATTCTGTCGCGAATGATGGAGCGCGGCTGGCTGACGCACCTGGCGACCAACGGCGCCGGCACCATTCATGATTGGGAGTACGCCTGGTTCGGCGCCTCGACCGAAAGCGTCGAGATGAACGTCGCCAGCGGCACGTTTGGAACCTGGCACGAAACGTCGACCAATATCCACCGCGCCCTGATGGCCGGCGCCCTCGAAGGCCTGGGTTACGGTCGCTCGCTCGGAAGGCTGATCCACGAAGACGGTATCACGCTGCCAACGGTCGATTCGCTCGCCGCCGCCATTTCGGCCGAGCCAGGGCATCCACTGACCGCCGCGCGGGCTGACCTGCTGCGCGCCATGCGCGAGCAGGGATGGCCCGCCGGCCGCACCGCGGTCGAACATCGCTGGAAGCGGGCGTCGATCCTGGGCGAAGCCTACCGGCATGGCGTGCCGGTCACGGTTCACCCCGGCATCGGCTACGACATCATCTCGAACCATCCGGTCTTCAGCGGCTCGGCCATCGGGCGCGGGGGCGAACTCGATTTCAAGCTGTTTGGCGGGTCGGTCGAACAACTCGACGGCGGCGTGACGCTCAGCGTCGGCTCGGCGATCATGGGACCGCAAGTCTATGAGAAGGCCGTCAGTTGTGTGAACAATCTGCGGCTGCAGAGCGGTCGCCAGATTGTGCATGACCACACGATCTTTGTCGTCGACCTGCAAGATGGCGGCGGCTGGGATTGGACGAAGGGCGAGCCCCCGAAGACTAACCCGGCGTACTATCTGCGCTTCTGCAAGAGCTACTCGCGGATGGGGGGCGTGATGCATTATCTGCAAAACGACAACGCCTCGTACATCCACCATCTGTATCGCGCGCTCGTCCATTAGGAGAGCAGAGAAGGCTCAACTGGACGAAGGTTAGACGTCACACTGACCAACCGCCTCACAGGCCGCCGATCACCAGAAGCGCCCCGGCGACCGTGATCGCCCCACCGGCGATCCGCAGCGAGGA
>DASXPZ010000873.1:0-3367 GCA_036493275.1 Pirellulales bacterium | reverse complement strand
GCTCCACTTGTTAGATTTTTCACAAAAATGACGGAGATCATTTGAGGCGACTCGAAGGCCCGCTTGCTGACAAGAAGCTATCTCAGCCTCTTCCGCATCGAGAATTTCTGCCTGCCTTCCACCACCAGCTCGCTGCGCTGGTCGTGCACGGTCGAGCGCAGAGTGTCACCACGCGGGTCGTACGGCCCGGCATGAGTTCGGTGACTTCGAGCGCGGCATAGATAGTGTCGCGAACACCCCCGCGGGTATTGCAACTTTGTACGTTGCCACATTGAGGGCCGGTACTGACGCAGTAGCCTCGGAAGGGGGAGCTTGGGGACGTCGTCCGTTGCGCCGTTAATTTTGTTGTCGGCTTGAACTTCGGTTTGCCGCCTTCGTTAGGTTTGCGCAGGAGTAGCCTGCGTGTAGGCGTGGAAGGAAAAAGCGATGAAACTCAGTGCAAAGTTGGTCATTGCAGGATTCGCGAGTACGCTGTTTTTCGCTCTACCGGCGACGAGTGCGCCCGTTTCAGTGGCCCCGAAAGATGTCGTCAAATTTCATACGACTGATCCGACCGAGATTGTGCAAGTTAGGGCCGGCGGTCGGGGCGGCGGCGCTTACCGAGGCGGGGGTGGCTACCGAGGCGGTGGCGCGTATCGCGGCCATGCCAGTCGAGGTCGTGCCGTGTATCACCGGGGCGCGGCCGTCCGAGGCCGAGCGGTTGTTCGAAGGGGCGCCGTTATAAGAACCGGCGCTTATTATGGTGGTAGCTACTGTGATCCAAATTATCAATATTGCGGTGGGGGCGCCTACTACGGCGGCCGGGTCTATCGTGGCGGCGCTGTGGTAAGAGGTGGCGCTGCAGTTCGACGAGGCGGGGCAATAGGGCGGGGTGGGGCGCATGTGGCCCACCACCGTGGCGGAGGCCGTCGGTGATTCTCAGTTGGTCGAGGTCCACACGGCAGTTTGGGCCGATGCACGCATCTCCAAGAGTGTGAGATTGGCGTCGCGTTTGAAAACGCAGCGCCAGTCAATTGGCTCCCTACCATTGGTCGAGAAGTCGCCGCTGACGAAGAGACGCGCAGAACTGGCTTCATTCGACCCGGGATGCGCTGATTTACGGGGTGGAAATCCCTTTCGCCGACGTTACGCATCAAATCCATTTCACCATCAGCGTGGGACAACCCGCCCGTGTCTCTGGATGTTGTGCCCGGATGGGTCGTTGCAGAACTGAACTCGTCACCCATGAGAAGTGCCATGCGCGACAAGCTCGTTGCCTGGACCTCGCCCCAGCGCCCGCCAATGGGCGCGATCTGAAGGTGCCCCCGAACATCCTCAAGTTCAGCTCAACAAAAGGCCCCGGACGATGCCGGGGCCAGTTGAATTTTTGGGAAGTTGTCAGTAGCGAGCCGCGATCGGCGCGCCCCAGCCGAAGCGGTAATTCAACCGGAGCGTGACCATGTCCACATCCTGATTGATCCGGTTTTGCACGCCCACGAAAACTGGGTTGACGACCGAGAATGAGTTGTTGTCGTGGCCCATGAACAAGTGGTCGTATTCGACGCCGACCGACCAGTTCGGCGTAAAGCCGTATTCAAATCCGACGCCGACCGTGCCGCCCCAGCGGGTCGAGCTTGCCGAACCCAAGGTGGCGCAGCACGCCGTAGTAACAACGTCGAAGCGGTTGTCCGTCACCGCCGCGCCGCCCTTGACATAGAGCAGCGCCGCATTCCATGCCCAACCGATTTGGCCGGTGAAGAGACCAATGCCGTCTACCCTGACCCGGGTCGAGAAGCCGGGGAAAATGACGCTGGCGCGCGTGCTGTCGATGTCAGCCCAATCGCCCTGCGCTTCCAGACCAAACACAAACTGATTGGCTTGCCAGCGATATCCGATTTGGCCGCCGATCACGCCGCCCGATCTATCGCTGCAGCCGTCGGTGAGAGTCACAGTGGTGACGAAGTCCCAACAGTTGCGGCTCTGTGCCCAGCCGCCATTGGCACCGATGTAGAAGCCGCTCCAATTATAGAGCATTGGAAGCGGCGCCGGTGGCGCAGCCTTTACGGCCATATCCGCAGCCGAGGCAGTACCCGCCATTCCCAATACTGCCAAACCCACGATGCCCAGACACAGCTTCTTCATTGATTTTCTCCAATCCCAAGGGGCGCGAGCGCGCGTTACGTTATGCTGCACTCTAGCGCCCAAGTCCGCGAAACCGTGTCGCCCTAAAGGAGGTCGAGGTGCCGGCTCACCTCGAATCGCCCGGGCTCGTTTTCCCAGGTCGTTCCGTCGGCTTTATGAAGTCCCCATTGACCATCACCCCGCCGGCCGGAAGGGTTTCGTAAGAGCGAGCGTACACTTCGGCGACAGGCTCTTGGCCGCCAGATCATGTAGCGCCCACGTAGAGATGATGGCATAAGGCCGTCTCGAAAGGCGTTCGGGCCCACCTCTGGTTCATCAGTCAGCTTTGGTTAGAGCCACGCGATGCAGGCGGCTCTAAGATTTAGGACCGTTGAACAAGCATTTTCGTCACTTGCCTCGCAGAGTCGATGAACGCGAGGACCGCCGGACTGAGCGTCCGATTTTTCAGGAATACGATTTCTGCGGAGATTCGCGGGCCGGTGGATTTCAGCGGTAAAGTCTGCAAAGCAGCCTGGTGGGCGCCAAGTTCGGCAACCGACTTGGGAAGAATCCCGACAAATTCCCCGCTGGCAATGAGCGACACCGTAAACTGGATCGCAATGGTCTTCACGATTGGCCTCGGCGGCGAAAGGTCGTTTGCCTGAAACACCGCCGCGACGAGCGCGCCCGGCGCGCTATTATAGGGTGGCAAGACCCAATTGCAGTCCATGATGTCCTTGAGCGTTCGGGCGCGCCGCGCGTACTTGCTTTTCTTGCCTACCACAAAGACAAATGGCTCTTCGAACAAAGTCTCTGAAATGAAGTCGTCCTGTGGTGCGGTTGCTCTCGTCATCAGCAGATCGATGTTGCGCCCGCGCAATTGCTGAACCTGATGCTCGCCCGGATTGGCGAGCTTGACGTCCAGCTGAACGCGAGGAAATTGCTTTGCGAACTTACGAACCATCGGCGGCACCAGGCTGTTCAGGATGATGTCGGTACATCCCAATCTCACTTCGCCGGAATTGGGGTCCGACAGGTGATCCAGCGAACGAAGGCCCTGCTGCATTTCGTCGAATATGTTGATGCCGCAGCGTCGCAGAATTTCGCCATGAGCGGTGAGCTCGGTCCCCTGTGATCCACGGTCAAGCAACCGCACGCCCAATGTCGCCTCGATCTCGGATATCGTCTTGGAGATCGCCGGATGGGAAATTCCCAGTTTCGCGGCGGCGGCCTTGGCCATACTGCCGCTGTCCGAAATTGCGATCAG
>DASXPZ010000872.1:0-2286 GCA_036493275.1 Pirellulales bacterium | reverse complement strand
CTCATGCTCGATCGCAAGCTGTCGGACCGCCGTGTCTGGCCAGCGATCGACCTTGGTCAATCCGGCACCCGCCGCGAAGAAAAGCTGCTGCCGCCGCAAACGCTGCATGCAGCCACCATGCTCCGCCGTACCCTGTCGAGCATGCATCACGTCGACGCCATGGAACAGCTCACGACGAAACTCAACAAGTTCAAATCGAACGACGAGTTCATCAAGCTAATCCAAGGCGCCCCCGCGATCGACTAGTAGTCGCGTCTCTCCGAGACGCGAACCAAGCGCCTGCAAACCCGCTAATACGCGCGGCCACCGCGACCGCACATCAGCCCCCGGCTCTGCCGGGGGTTTCCTTTGCGCTCATCCGTGGTAACATCTCGCCAGTCCCTTCCGCTCAGCTTCGTGAGCCGCCAGCGCCGCAGATTACCGAGGCGAACCATGATCAAGCAATCACTCTTCGCTCTATTTCTGACGGGCTTGACAGTCGTGATCCACGCGGCCGGAACCGTCTACCTGGCGATCCCCGCCGCCGGCGTCTGGAAGCGGCCGGAAAGTCCTCAAGGCTTGCCTCGACCGATGTGGACGCTGACCCGATTGGTAAGCTTTCTCTTGGTTTTGCACTTGGTGGAAATGTCTGTCTGGGCCGTAGCCTACACAATCGCGGGCCTGTTCCCCGACTTTGAAACTTCGCTTTACTACTCACTGAAGAGCTACACAACTGTCGGCTACGGCGATGTCCTGCCGCCACCAAATTGGCGTTTGCTCGGCCCGATCGAAGCAGCGGTGGGTATACTAATGCTCGGCTGGTCCACCAGCATCATCGTGGCGCCGTGCAACGCATCTACAATCCACGCGCGACGTAATCGAAAGCGCCGTCAGCGGGAATACATCCAATCACGCGCATGGTTCGAGGTAAGACCGTGGCGGAATCAGACGACGGAACACTGCGACCTCCGAAAAACACCGTCGGAAGTGTCCTTGCGTCCGTCCTGCCACCTCTTCGATGGTTGCCGCAATACGAATCCTCTTGGCTGGCGCACGATCTAACGGCCGGCATCACGCTCGCC
The DNA here is from genome assembly GCA_036493275.1 of Pirellulales bacterium. Taxonomy (GTDB): domain Bacteria; phylum Planctomycetota; class Planctomycetia; order Pirellulales; family JACPPG01; genus JACPPG01. The sequence continues at coordinate 1,225 of DASXPZ010000872.1, read as the reverse complement.
GCCTACGCAATTCCAGTTTCATTGGCCTATGCAACGCTCGCAGGCTTGCCGCCGTACTACGGCATCTATTGCTACCTGGTCGGCGGCATTGCTTATGCCATCTTCGGTACATCGCGCCAGTTGGCGGTTGGGCCCACTTCGGCCATCGCCATGCTCGTGGGCACAACCGTGGCCGGCATGGCCGGTGGCGATCCGGCGCGCTGGACCGGCATCGCTTCACTAACAGCGCTAGTCGTGGCAGTCCTCAGTGGTCTGGCTTGGGTATTTCGACTCAGCGGCCTGGTAAGTTTTATCAGCGAAACGATATTGATTGGATTTAAGGCCGGCGCCGCGCTAACGATCGCGCTCACCCAGCTGCCAAAGCTGTTTGGCGTCCCTGGCGGCGGCGATAATTTCTTCGAGCGCGCATGGATTCTCGCCACACAACTCGGCCAAACGAACCCGATCGTCCTGATGCTCGGGATGGCGGCACTCGCCCTATTGCTGCTCGGAGGCAAAGTATTTCCGGGCCGGCCGATCGCACTCTTTGTGGTCGCCCTGTCGATCGTTGCCGTCTCAGTCGCCGGCCTCGACCAGCGCGGTGTATCGATCGTGGGCGCGCTACCGCCCGGTTTGCCGGAGTTTGCGTGGCCGTCGCTGCGACCGCGCGATGTCGACGGCGTCATTCCGCTCGCCGCCGCATGCTTTCTGCTGGCCTATGTCGAAGGCGTTTCCGCGGCCCGCACGCTCGCCGACCAGCATGGTTACAAAATCAACCCGCGGCAGGAGCTCCTGGCTCTAGGTGCAGCGAATCTTTCCGCAGCGTTCAGCCACGGCTTTCCGATCGCCGGAGGACTATCGCAATCCTCAGTGAACGAAAAAGCCGGGGCCCGCACGCCGCTCGCCCTGGTGTTCGCCTCGGTAACGATCGGCGTCTGCCTGCTCTTCTTCACGAATCTTCTGCATAACTTGCCAAATGTCGTTCTGGCCGCGATCGTGCTGGTCGCCGTGAAAGGATTATTCGATGTCGCCGCCTTGCGGCATCTCTGGCGCGTGAGCCGCTTCGAATTCAGCATCGCGATGGTTGCCCTTGCGGGAGTTCTGCTTCTGGGAATTCTCAAAGGCGTGTTGCTGGCCGTGGTCGTCTCACTGCTCGTGCTCCTCGCCACGGCCGCGCGGCCCCACGTCGCCTTCCTCGGCCGCATCCCAGGCACCTCCCGTTTTTCAGACTGGAAACGCCATCCCG
>DASXPZ010000871.1:0-10818 GCA_036493275.1 Pirellulales bacterium | reverse complement strand
GTCTGATGCTGCAAGACCGACGCCATGCGCGGCTCCTTCGGCCCCGCCAGATAGGAGTGATAAATCAAACCTTGCGGCAGAAGCTGCCAGGTCCAAGGGTCGCCATAGCATTCCCCTTGGGGAAGCGAGTAGGGAGCCGAACCCGCGGGCCCGATCGGCGGGTAGCCCGCGCCGCCATAGTGGCCCCCAGGTAGTGACGGCGCTAGGATGCTCCCCGGAACTTCTTCCTCGAGGATTGGCTGCTCGTCGATCGGCGTTTGGCTGAGTGGCGTTCGACTGTACGGCGGCTGGCTGAAAGGCGCCGCGCTCGTCTCCATAGGACGAGGCAGATCTTCTAACTGCACGTCGCCGCGCGCAACGTCTTGCGCGGCAAATAGCACGGTCAGCGCGAGCGCCAGCACCAGAAATGAATTGCGGATCGGAGCCATCGCCATGACCGTCCTCTACCAATGCGTGTTGTGTCCGCGCCCGCCAGCGCGCCTTCGCCCTGAATTGTTATCAAGCGTCCCCGCCCAAGGGCGCAAGCAGACACGTCCGCCACGACGGGCGGATTTCATTCAGAACGAGGGGATGTAGCAACAGAGAAGTGGGGCGGGATTGTAGCCGTTCCGACCGGTGAGTCCCATACGGAATCGAAGCTGCCCAAACTGCGCAGCCTCTGAGAACTGTCGCGTTTTCCGCTGAAAGAGGTAGCGGAACTGCGAACGGTAGAGGGGATTTTACTTCGAAAGGGGCGCGTCGGCCCCGCGCTTCGCGTCGCTGCGGTTCTCGTGCCCTAGGCAGCGATCGATCTGCCGGACGGCCTGGCGCAGCCGGCTTTCGTTTTCGACCAGCGCCATCCGCAGAAAGCCTTCGCCCGAAGGGCCGAAGCCCGAGCCCGGACTGACGGCCACGTCCCCTTCTTCCAACAGCTTCATAGCGAAGCTGAGCGTGTCCATTTTTTCGCGCCAAACGTCGGGGATTTTCGCCCAGAGGAACATTCCGGCCCTGGGCGTGGTGATATCCCAGCCGAGCCGCCGCAGCCCTTCGCAGAGGACGTCGCGGCGGCTCTGATAGATCGCGGCCTGGGCTTCGACGTTCGCTTCGGTGTGTCGCAGCGCGACGATCGCGGCAACTTGGATCGCTTGAAACATGCCGTAGTCGTAGTAGGCCTTGATTGTGCCGAGCGCGCGGACCAATTCCGGATTGCCGCAACAGAAACCGACTCGCCAGCCAGCCATGTTGTAGCCCTTGCTCATCGTGGTGAACTCAACGCCCACGTCGATGGCGCCCGGCGCCGCCAGGAAACTGGGAGGGTGATAACCGTCGAACGCCACGTCGTTGTAGGCAGCGTCGCTGATGACCATCAGCCCATAGCGGCGAGCGATCTTGACGACCTCGACGAAGAATTCCGGCTCAACCGTCACGCACGACGGGTTGTGCGGGTAGTTGATAATCAGCAGCTTCGGTTTCGGGTAAAGGTGCTGGCAGGTGTAGGCCACGTTCGAGAGAAACTTCTCGCTGTCCGCCACTTCGAGCGCAATCACATTGCCTGACGCCAGGTTGACCGCGTGCGCGTGGACGGGGAACGTAGGCGCCGGCACAATCGCGGTGTCGCCTGGCCCCATCACCGCCAGGCAGAGATGGCTGAAGCCTTCCTTCGATCCGAGGCAGACCACGATCTCGCTCTCGGGATCGAGGCGAACGCCGTATTTTTTCAGGTACTTGCTGGCGACTTCTCGGCGGAGATTGAGAATCCCGACCGACTGGCTATAGCCGTGATTCGTCGGATCTCGCGCGGCTTCGACCAGCTTTTCGATCACCAGCTCGTGCGGCGGATCCGAAGGATTGCCCATTCCCAGGTCGATCACGTCGTCGCCGGCGCGGCGCTTCTTGTACAGCAGCGCATTGATGCGGCCGAACAGATAGGGCGGCAAGCGATGGACGCGGCTGGCCAACTCGATCTTGAACGGCGGATAGCTTTCGGAATTGCGCGATGAATCGTCGTTCATCATGTGCGGCCGGGCGCGACGGAGAGATGGAAGCGATCTTCTCTCAAGGATACCCACTCGCGCCGGTTTGGAAAACCGCCTCTCGCCCAGCAGCGATCTTTTCGAACGCCCCGGCCGAGGCGTTTAACGCAAAGGAATGACCGGCTGACCAGGCGATTGGGGGCGCTGCCCGGCGGGCATTTGTCCCGCGGGATACTGCCCGGCTGGCGCCTGGCCACTCACCGGCTGAACGGCCCCGGGCAGGCTCTGACGGGGAGGGCCCATCTTGGGCGAGCCGCCACTTCGAGGCGCTGTGGTCATCGCCGGATCGGAGCCGTCGGTCGGCTTCTTGCGAAAGATCTCCATTGCCGAACGCGACGAGCGCGAGGTGCCTGCCAGGTAATTGTCGACGTCGCCAGCCTCCTGAATCGCCTCGAATTCCTTCCCCATCGCCAGCCGCAATTTCTTTTCGTGGATGTCGGCGTAGAGCTCCTGGCGAGCGACTTCCGGGCTGACGTTCACGGGCGAGGTTCGTCCTTCGCAGAATAGGATGACAAACTTCTCGCCCGCCTGAATGATTCCCGACAAGTCGCCCGGATTGAGCAAAAACGCCTCCTTCTCGACCAACGGCTGGCCGCCGTGCATTTGAATCGGCGGGACTTCTCCCTCGAGCACGCTGCTTCCCGGTTCGACGGAATACTGGCTAGCCAACTTGCCGAAGGCCTTGGCGGCTTCGCTGATCAGGGCCATGTCGGCCGGCGACACTCCGGCCGAAGGGCCGCGCGCCGGGGACTGCTTCGCCAATTTCTCGATCGCCGGACTCTTGCGAGCCATGTCCCAAACTTCCTGGGCCCGTCGCTGCTGACTGAGCACGATCGCTCGACAGCGGACGCGCGGACCGTAGTTGGCTTCATAGCCCTTTTTCAAGTCTTCATCCGTGACTTGCACCTTGTCGCCCGCCAGTTTTTTGAGCGCGACCGCCGGCCAGACCACTTCGTGCATGTAGATGTCCCAAGGAATTTCCTGCTTCTGGGTCACCTCGGCCTGCCAGGCTTGCAGATTGGCCGTTCCGTCGGGATTTTTCATGTCGGCCAGCAGGGCGGAGCTAACCACTTCCTCGTTCAAGTCTTGCGGCGTGATTTGGAGCTTCTTTTGTGCGCAGGCTTGCTCGACCAGCTTGTGATTGATGAGACCCGAAAGGACTTCCTTGCCGTGCCGCTCGATGCATTCTTCGGCCAACTCCTCCATGGTGATCGCGCGGCCGTTGATTGTGGCGGCCACGCCCGGATTCTGAGCGCGCTTCTGCGGATCGCTAAAAATAATGTCGACCTTGGCGGACTTCTGTAACTCCGCAAACACGTCGTTGCCGACCAGTCGCAGCTTTTTGTCGCGGATGGCCTCGGTCAGCAACTTCTCGCAATCGGCCATCGGGATCGGACGGGCGGCGATATGCGCTTCGCACCTCACGATCACATATTGTCCGCCCACGACGATCGGCGGCGCGATCTCGCCTTCTCTCATCTGAAAAGCTACTTCTTCGAGCTTGGGATCGCCGAGATGCTTGCGGATGGGAAGGATCTTTCCCTTGACGCTGGCGCTGCCCGCGTCTTCGGATTCGTTCTTGGCGACGTTGCCGAACGACTCCGGATTCGCCATGACTTTGCCGTACAACTGTTGCGCCTTTTCCTGCGCGGAGCAGGAAATCACCGCCACTTGCACGGCGGGACCAAATTGCGTTTCGTAGGCGGTTTTCAGATCTTCGGGCGTGACGACCAGGCGACGATCGGCCAGTTTGCGCAAAGCAATCGTCGGCCAGATAATGTCTTTGGCGTATTGCGATGGCGAGATGTGGCGCTCGTCGCGCAACAGCGCCAGCCAGCGATCGGTCGGCATGCCGAACCGATCGGCCATCCGGTCGATCTCCTCTTCGACCTCCTTGGTCGTGATCACGATATTCCGTTGCCGGCAATGCTCGGCGATCAAGTGCTTGTTGACCAGGCTTTCGAGCACGTCCTTGCCATGTTGCAGCAGGCAATCGCGGGCGAGTTCCTCGCGCTTGACCATCTGGCCATTCACCAGGGCGACGATGGCCAGTTTGTTATCGACTGCGGGCTTCGCAGGCGTCGAGGGCTGATCTTTGCCCGCGGTAGCCGCCGGTTTGGCTGGAGCGGGCGATTTTTTCGAGGGCGCGCCGGCCCCGGCAGGGGTGGGCCCCCAGACCGAACGAACCGCAATCGCGGCCCCGACGATCGCTATCGAACAGGCGACCATTGCAAGTCGACTCTTCCACTTCCAGTTACGCGGCGGCAGTTGGGCATCCTTGCCTGGCATTGCCGTATGTCTCCAACGAGCGTGTTTTTGTCTAACGACGCCAGCGGCGCAAGTAAGATTTCACTACCTACGCGCCGGCCGAATCCATGGGGGGCGGAGTATAGAAAGGAAGCCAGCGAGGGGTCAAGGTCGCTATCTGACAGCGACCGGAGAGAGGGCGACCCTAGTGAAGACGCGGCCGATAATCGCGCGGCTGTTTGGGCGCCGCGATTTTGATGAGCGGCAGGAGAATCGGTCTTGCCGCACGGTTGCTAGCTGCGTTTTGCTTGCTCAGCCACAAGCTTTTTCATTTCAGCGGGCTGCGGGCACTAATCCGAAGCGCCAGCGAGGGAATCTTGCTTCAGGCCCTCGCTCGCGCTTCGGGTTGGTGTGGAAGAAGGCATCATCCAGGCTAGCTGCGTTTTGCTTGCTCGGCGACGAGCTTTTTCATTTCGGCGGGCTGGTTGGTGATCAATCCATCGAGCCCGAAGCCGATCAGCTCGGCGGCGCGGCGGGGATCGTCGACGGTCCACGACCAGGCCTTTAGCTTGCGGCTGTGAATGGCCTCGATCCCCTGCTTCGTCAAATGTTCCGAGTTCCAACCGACGACTTGCGCGCCGGTGGCGACGATCTCGTCGAGCCGCGCCTCGGTGATCTCCTTTTCACCCAGCGCGCCCAGCATCAAGCCCGGCGCCAGGCGGTGGCACTCTTTGAGGAAGTCCCAATCGAAGGCCTGGACAACGGTTTTGGAGTCGAGTCTTTTCTTTTTCAGCAAGTTGATGCAGGTGGCCGCGTCGCCGCTCTTGCGTTCGATCAGCGTGACCGAGCCCTTTTGGATCGTATCGAGCGCTTCGTCCAAAGTCGCCAGCCGCGTGGCGGTGAACTGAGGGCCGAACCAACTGCCGGCGTCGAGCGTGCGCAGCTCGGCCAGCGTTTTGCTAGCGAGCGGGATTTTCTGGCCTCCCCAGAGGGCGACTGCATTGGTGTGCCTGTCGAGATCGCGATCGTGAAACACGACCGGCACGCCATCCGCGGAATGATGGTAGTCGAGCTCGACCAGATCGGCCCCGACCTTGACCGCCGACTCGAACGCCGGCAGCGTGTTCTCCGGCGCGACCTTGCTATCGCCACGGTGCGCGATCACGATCACGCGGTGGCTGAGAACCTTGCCGGCGGCGAGCGTCGAGACCACGTTGTCGGCTCCTTGGACCTCGGCGGCGCGCGGGATGCAAAGCACGAGAAGCATCAGGCATGAAAGGAACGATCGCATGTGCGCCCTTCGTGACAGAAAGCGTGAGGCCTGGGAAGAATGGCGCCCGAATAAGCTGCGCGGCTCGGTAGGAACCTCGCCCTCCCGGAAGGCTTGGAAGAGCTGTAGCGGTTTCTAATGAAGCCGCGCGTATGCGCCACGAATACCTGCGAGCGCTAATCCTCCATCACTTCGGCTTCTTTATGGCGCGCCAGGTCGTTGGCCTTGGCTTCGAACTTTTTGGTCAGCTCCTGGATCTCTTCCTTGAGCGCCTTGCAATCGTCTTCCGAGAGCGTTTTGTCTTTTTCGGCTTGCTCGGCTGCTTTGTTGCCGTCACGGCGGACGTTGCGAATGGCGACCTTCGACTCCTCGCTCATGTCCTTGGTGCGACTCACCATCTTGCGGCGAACCTCGGTCGACAACGGCGGCACGTTCAAACGGAGCACCCGGCCATCGTTGTTCGGATTGAACCCGAGGCCGCTCGCCTGGATCGCTTTTTCGATGTCTTTGAGCGTGGTCGGATCGAAAGGGCGAATCACGATCTGCGACGGCTGATCGGGCGGAATGCCGATGCTGGCCAGTTGCTTGATCGGCGTGGGAGAACCGTAGGCCTCGACGCGCAGCGAATCGACCAACCCAGGGTTGGCCCGCCCGGTGCGGATGCCGGCCAAGGCGTGCTTCAGCACTTCGATCGCTTTCTCCATCCGCTCTTCGACGTCGAGAAGAATATCGTCGGCGTTCATCGCTTGTGCTACCTATCGCTTATTCTGAAACAGCTCGCCACTTCACATCAAGGCACTGCTGGACTAGCCAGCAGTGGCACACTTTGATTGTGAGTAATTATTGAAAAATCCTAGCGCGGGTCGGCCACTTTGCTGCGGATCAGCGTGCCGACCTTTTCGCCGCTGACGGCTCGCTCGATATTGCCCGGCTTGCGGAAATTGAAAACCAGGATCGGCATTTCGTGCTCCATGCACTGCGCGATGGCCGTGGGATCCATCACTCGCAAGTTTTGCTCGCGCACCGCATGATAGCTTAGCTCGCTGTAAAAGACGGCGTGAGGGTTCTTCTCCGGGTCGTCGCTGTAGACGCCGTCGACGCGGGTCGCCTTCATCAGGATGTCGGCCTCGAGTTCCAGGGCCCGCTGCGCGGCGGCGGTGTCGGTGGTGACGAACGGGCTGCCGGTGCCGCAGGCCAAAATGACAATTCGCCCTTTTTCCAAATGGCGCGTCGCCCGGCGGCGAATGTAGGGCTCGGCGACGCCGTCCATGCGGATGGCGGTCGAGAGCCGCGTGGCGCAGCCCAACGATTCCAGCGCGTCTTGTAGCGCCAGGCCGTTGATCGCCGTGGCGAGCATTCCCATGTAATGGCCGGTGGCCTCTTGAATGCAAGAGCTGCCCGAGGCGAACTGCGCGCCGCGGAGGATGTTGCCGCCGCCGATCACGATCGCGATCTGCACCCCTTTTTGGGCGGCGCGGGCCGTCTGTTCCGCGATATGCAGGACTTCGTCCATGCTGATGCCGCGCTCGCCCGCGTGCGTGAAGCTCTCGCCCGAAAGCTTGAGCACGATGCGGTTGAATCGCTGGGCGCCTTGGTTCGACTCAGGCATGGCAAACTCGGTCTAGAAATCGGAGAACAGAAAATGATCCACAGCGGACAAGCAACCAAACCTATTGCTAAGTCAACTCCAAGAATTCGGGCGCCACTGCTGGCTTGTCCAGCAGTGCCTTGGCTTTATGACTTGTCGCACCCGAAAATGAAGCTGTTACAAAGCACTCGTCTTACCATCACGCAGGCCTGCGTCAGCTCTTGCCCAATTCCCAACGCACGAATCGCTTTAGCTTCAGGCCGGCCTCTTTCGCCATCTGGCCGACTGTTTTTTTGTCGTCCTTCACGAAGGGCTGCTCTGTGAGCACGTGCTCGGCATAGAAGTTCTTCATGCGCCCTTCGATCATCTTGGCGATGATCGACTCCGGCTTGCCTTCTTTACGAGCGGCTTCGCTGAGAATGTCGCGCTCTTTGTCGATCGCGGCGGGATCGAGATCTTCCTTCGCCAGCACCTTGGGGCTCTGGGCGGCGATGTGCATCGCGACGTCCTTGGCGACGTCGGCGTTGTCTCCCTCGACCTCGATGAGCGCCCCCGGGCTTCCGGTGTGGTGCGCGTAGCCCCCCGCTGCGCCGTCGACCCGCACGATGCGAGCGAGATTGAAGACTTCGCGAATCCGGTTGAACAAGTCGTCCTTTTGTTCGGCCAGCGTCATGTTCGGCTTGCTGGGAGACTTTTGCGCGAGCAATTCTTCCGGCGTTTTGGCGCCGGGACCGGTGGCCAACTGCTTGGCCAGGTCGTTGGCGAGTTGGAGGAATTCCACGTTTCCTGCGACCGGCGCGCTCTCGCATTGCAGCTCGATCATGGCCGCGGTTTTCTTGGCCGAGTCGATGTAGATCGCGATCCGTCCGCAGTTGGTCTCGCGACCGACGCGCGTTTCCTGCGTCTTGACGCCTTGCTTGCGGATCAGCGTGATCGCGGCGTCTTGATCGCCGCCGGTCTCTTGCAGCGCCTTCTTACACTCCATCATCGGCAGGCCGGTGGCCTGACGCAGGGCCATTACGGCCGCTGCTGTGATTTCTGCCATTGTCTTCAACTCTCCGTAAAAAATGAAAGCGGGCGCCGAGCGCTCGATGGCGCTCAGCGCTCGGCATTCTGCATGGGCGTGGAAATGTCCGACGTCGGCGGCCCGGCGAGTGACGGCAGAGCCGGTCTCGACTAACCAATCCGACGCGCCGCCGCTGCTCTGGCAGCGCCGCGGGCAAACTACTCGGCGTCTTTGTCTTCTTCCGGTTCCGGACTGACGTAGGCGGCAACCTTGGTCTCGTCCTTGGCGACGCCCGACGCGCCGGCGGCCTTCCCTTCCAGGATGGCGTCGGCCAGTTGCTGCACGATCAGTTCGATCGAACGAATACTGTCGTCATTGCCCGGAATGGGGAGATCGACCAGGTCCGGATCGCAATCAGTGTCGATCAGCGCGATGGTGGTCACGCCCATCGAACGCGCTTCGCGAATCGCGTTCTTTTCCTTCTTGGGGTCGATCACCACCATGCACTCGGGCAAGCGGTTAAGCGTGCGAATGCCGTTGAGATTGCGGAGCATTTTGCGATGCTCGCGATTCAGCGCGGACTGCATCTTTTTGGAATAGGTGGCCAGCTCATCGCCCTTCTTCAGCGCGTCGAGCTCTTCCAGACGGGCCAATCGGCTGCGGATCGTGCGGAAGTTGGTCAGGGCGCCTCCCAGCCAGCGATCGCTGACGTAGGGCATGCCGCAACGCAGCGATTCGCGCTCGATCGTTTCCGAGGCTTGCCGCTTGGTGCCGACAAAGACCACCAGGCTGCCGCCGGCGGCGACCTGGCTGACATACTTTTTGGCGCGAATCAGACCGCGAATCGTTTCGCGGACGTCGATGATGTGGATCAGATTGCGGCGGCCATAAATATAGGGCCGCATCTTGGGGTTCCAACGGCTCGCGCGATGGCCGAAATGGACCCCCGCCTCGATCAATTCCTTGACCAGAACGGTAGACAAAACAGACTCCTTCGCCTGGGCACGCCGGCGATGTCTGGCGGAATCGCAACTCCCGTGGAACCCTCAGGATACGTTTCCCAAGCGAGCCTCGGGCGGAGGTTACCGCCAGCGTCCGACGTTGGTGCAAGCAGATCGGCCAGAAATAAGAGCGCGAACGCCGAAATAGCGCCCAACGCGTCCCAACGAGCGCGGACCGTGCGCGCACGCCAAGATCGGGTAGTGTACCGATGTCAGCGTAATGGGTCAATTGGCGACGCAAGTGTCCAAGAACTGGGGTGTTACCGGAAAAGCTTCGGTATCAGCGATCCCAGCACGGCCACGATTACAAATCCAACCGCGACGATGAACCCTCTCAATGTCCACTTGGCGCTTTTCCCTCGTAAGGCGCCAATGCCTCCAAATAGAAGTGCCCAAAACGTGGGAAAGATAATGACGCCTACGAGCAGGTTCTCGTCGTAGGCCTTGTCGAGGCGATTGCCAAGATTGGCAATGCCGAAGGCGCACGCAATCAAAGTGACTGACCACAGTAGGCTTGCGATACTCAGTTGAAAGCGTCCGACTCCCATCCCCTCATCCTACCGCACAAGAAAAACGCCGCCGAGAGGGCGGGGCTATTGTTATCGCATCCGAGAAACGGGTAGCGTCCTAGGGTTGAATGGCACTAGCTTAAGGGGCGCTGGCCGTATTGCCGCTATTGAAACCGCGAGTTATCCGAGTCTCGGGGAACAGCCCGCGCGCTTGTTCCAGTAGTTCTTCGGGATCGTCGTCGAAAAACACCATTGTCATCCACCCAGTACCAGCCCATCGGTCACGATTTACGATATGAAGCGGTCGAAGAAGCCACGGGGCGTCATTGCTGGGATTTTTAAGATAGGCCTCTCTCGTTACGGGCGCATCTAAATCGCCAAAGTGTTGTTCGAGAAATGCGTTTCGTTCGGCATCCCATCGCCGCGCCCAATTGAACCAGCCGAGCACCATTCCGAAGAATACCGCCACCAGCGTCACCACCACGAACATCGTTCGCAGCCCGAACTGAAACCAGCGGCGCCGGCGCGGTGTGGGCATTTGTTGGTCTGTTGGGTTTCTGCGGCGAGCCAGAATGCCACGTAAGTTGCCATCGTCCGTTAGGTCGAAATAGCCGTTCGCGTGCTGAAGCTTATCGCAGAATTCGACAGCCTCACGGGAAGATTGGAGCAACTGGTCGGTTGTAATCTGCTTGCGATACGCGTCTGGTCCTTTGTCGAGCTATTTGAGGCGGTTCTGGAGGGCCGGGTAGAATTGCGGAATGAGCCAAAAGAGAAACTACTGTCTGCTGTTCCAAGGATCGTGCGATGGAAGAGAAGCTCCACTGGGACATGGTTCCCGACGCTTTGCGACGCATTATTGACGACGAAGAAAAGTCAAAACCTCTTAGTTCGAGTTTCGCACTTTTAGGCGGCTAGTGCCGCGGTGTTTTCCAGGAGTTCGAGGGCTTTCCGGCTACCTTGGCCGCTGAGCCCCCATGACGAAACCTGCTCGCGGAGGCTGGTGCGGCGCAGGGTCGCGAGCATGTCGGCGAATGCGGGCAAGTGTTTGGTCGTGTACCAGGGACGTTCAAGCGAACGATACGAGCGATGGCCGTCACGCACAAACCACATCACGATCAAGCTGTACAGCAATCCCGTCGACCGTAGATCTCCAATTCCACGCGAGCCGCGCGCTCGCTGAGCATT
>DASXPZ010000870.1:0-5819 GCA_036493275.1 Pirellulales bacterium | reverse complement strand
AGCGGCCGTTTCTCAGCGGCAACGATCGCTCTCGCTGGGCGACCGTGCGGGCCTTGGTCGAGCATGGCACGTACGCTATCGACGAGATCGTGGCCGAGCCAGGCTGGGACACGATCGACGTCGTCAAGCATGACGAAGAGGGACGCGAGGCGCCCAAAGCGGACGAGGGACACATCTATTCGAGCAAGCCGACGCTTCTGCCCACGATCATGGCGGGCCCCTACTGGGTGATCGTCCGCGTGACGGGCGAAACGCTGGCCACGCATCCTTACGCGATTGGCCGCGTGATGCTGATCCTGTTCAACGTCTTGCCGCTATTGATCTATTTCATCTTGTGGGGAAAAGTGGCCGACCGGTTGGGAACGACCGACTGGGGGCGAATCTTCACGATGGCCTGCGCCACGCTCGGCACGTTTTTGACGACGTTCGCCGTGGTGATCAACAACCACTTGCCGGCGGCGGTGACCGCGATGGCCACGCTCTACCTGGCGCTGCGAATCACGCAAGATGGCGAACGGAGGTGGTGGCTTTTCGTCCTCACCGGGCTGTTCGCAGCGCTGACGGCCGCGAACGAACTGCCGGCGCTGTCGTTTTTCGCCGCTGTCGGCGCGATGCTCTTGTGGCAGGCGCCGCGGCTGACGCTGCTGGCGTTCGCTCCTCCCGCGCTATTGGTCGCCGTGGCGGCAATCGGCACGAATTACGCCGCGCACCACACGTGGAGCACGCCCTACGCGCATCGCAGCGAAGGGGATAACTGGTACGACTTTCAATACCTGCGCGATGGCAAACCACGGACCAGCTATTGGGCAAACCCCAAGGGTCGGAGCTTGATCGATCAGGGAGAGCCCTCGATGGCTCGTTACGCGCTCCATGCATTGGTCGGACATCATGGAATCTTTTCGCTGTCACCCATTTGGCTGCTCAGCATCGTCGGGCTGGCGATGTTGCTGTTGGATCGCGACCCCGAATGGCGGCAATGGGGATTGCTAATTGCTGCGGTGTCGGCGGTTTGCCTGGTGTTTTATATCTTGCTGCGCGGCGTGGAGGATCGAAACTACGGCGGCACGACGAGCGGTTTTCGCTGGGTCTTCTGGATGGCGCCCTTGTGGCTCGCCGCGATGCAACCGGCGGCCGATTGGATGGGGCAGCGACGCGCGTGGCAGATCGTGGCTGCGCTGCTGCTGGCCGCGTCGGTGTTGAGCGTCAGCTATCCGACCTGGAATCCCTGGACGCATCCCTGGCCCTATGATCTGATGGAAAGCATGGGCGCGCTCGCGCCGCCGGCGCCCTGAAATCTTCGTTTCGCGCGCGGCGCAGCCACCTGGCATTCGGGGCTCAAAATGTTTTTCGCTTCGCAGCGATTGGCGAAATGGCAATTCAGCCTAGCGCAATTGTGCGCCTTGGTTAGCGCAGTCGCGGTCGTTTTCGGTGTGATCGTTTCCGATGCTCCGCCGGCCGTCAAGGCGATTCCACTGGGCGTGATCCTACTTTCCGCGCCGCTGGGCCTTTGGATATTCGGACGCGCCGTTGCGCGGTCGCGTTCGACGTGGATCCAGGCGATCGGCGAACTGATCATGTTGCTGGGACTGGCGATCGGGTTCCTGTTATGTTTGTACGGTTTCGTCGCGCTTGCGGTGCTCCTCGAGTGGTTGACTTCCTGAAAGTGCGACCCTGGAGGCCCCTGCTCGCAATGACCCTTCCGCACGGCAGTGAAATAACCGAATGATCGAACGCGGATCACTCGCGGCGTGGCAATTCAGCTTGCGGCGACTTTTTTTCGCCGTGACGACCTGCGCGCTCGCGTGCGGACTGGTCGTTTCTGACTGGCCGCTGGAGTTGAAGGGGTTTGCACTTTGCGTCCCGGCGTTTTGGGGAGGGATGGCGGCGCTGTTCCTCGGCGCCACGATGGTTAAAACGCCATCGATTGCGCTCCAGATCCTGGGCGAATACATCATGGGGCTTAGCTTCGCCTTGGCGTTCACCATGATCATGATCGGATCGATTGCCGCCCTGGCGCAGATCATTTTGCTGATCGTTCACTTCGTCGCGTAAGCGGCTTGAGGCAGAATCGTGAGCACAGTTCTCGTACTCACTTGAAGCCCGCCGCGACCTGCGGTAGAACGGTTCGGACCGCGGCACGCGCTCGCGGCCATCCCCCCTCCTCTCGCCCCCCTGCCCACCATGCCACGCATTCTGGTTACTCCCACGCTGCTGCAACACGTCGATTGTTCCTGCCGTCGCGTGCTCGAAGCCGCTGATTTCGAGATCGTTTACCTGACGATCCCCGAAGCGCAACTCAACGGCGCCGACCTCATCGGGCAGCTTCAAGGGATCGATGGCGTGGTGGCCGGCGCGGATCCTTACCCCCGCGAAGTACTGGCCGCCAGCCGCCTGAAAGCGATCGCGCGAGTCGGCGTCGGATACGACGCAATCGATATGCAAGCCGCTGGCGAGTTGGGAATCGCCGTCACAATCACGCCCGGCACCAACGAGCATTCGGTCGCCGAGCAGACGATGGCGCTATTGCTGGGAGTCTATCGCGGTTTTCCGGGCAGAGATCAGGAAGTCCGCGCCGGCGCCTGGAAGCGCAAGCCGCTGCGGCGCCTGCAAGGGCGCACGATGGGTTTGATCGGCCTGGGGCGAATCGGCCGCGCGGTCGCCTGGCGGGCCCAAGGGCTCGGCCTGAAAGTGATCGCCTACGATCCCTTCGCGGATCGCGATTTCGCCGGCTCGCAAAATATCGATCTGGTCAGCTTCGAAGAATTGCTCGGCCAGTCCGATATCGTCAGTCTCCACATGCCTTGCACGCCGGAAACGGCCGATCTGATCAACGCCCGCGCGATTGGGCTGATGCGTCCCGGCGTCGTGCTGATCAACACCGCGCGGGGCGGACTGGTCGACGAAGACGCCCTGGCGGCGGCGCTGGCCAGTGGACATTTGGCAGGGGCGGGTCTCGACGTCTTCAAGGTCGAGCCGTTGCCGCTTTCGAGCCCGCTGCTCAAGGTCGACAACGTCCTGCTCGCGCCGCACATGGGAGGGTTGGACGAAGACTCGCTCGACGCGATGAGCCGGATGGCGGCCGAATGCCTGGCAAAGCTCTTCCACGGCGAGTGGCCGGAAGGCTGCGTAGTGAACGATTCGCTGCGCGCGACCTGGATGGCGAACGGGCGGAAATAGCGCGACATGAAAGGGCCGAGTTCTGAGTTCGACGGAACTTCAATAAGCCGAAAGGAAATCGCGTGAAGGAGAGCCGTTTGCCGCTTCTCCCTCACCCTGCCCTCTCCCTATGGGAGAGGGGAAAAGCTCGAACCGCGCGCTCTATTCGGCGGTGGACTCGGCTTCGCGTTCGCTGCGGTCTTTGGTCATCACCACGCAGTTGCCTTTGCCATTGAACTCGACGCTCGACATGAAGCTGCGCATCAGCAGCACGCCGCGGCCACCCGGCATTTCGAGCCTTTCCTCATCGGTGCAATCGGGAACTGCATCGGGATTGAACCCTTGCCCTTCATCGCGGACTTCGACGAAGAACCTGCGGTGCGAGATGCGGCATTCGACATGCACACGTTTCGAGGCGTCGCAGCGATTGCCGTGCTTGATGGCGTTGACCAGGGCCTCTTCCAGGGCCAGATGGACGCCGAACACGTCGCGCTCGCTCCAATGGTGCATTGCGAGTTGTCGGAGAATTTCTTCAAGGATCCGCTTGCCCGCTGCGGGTTCGCTAAAAATTGTCCGCTCGAATCGCCATGACCAACTCTCGTTTGGCCAGCTTCCGTTTGACATATCAGGTCGACCCTCTAGCAAGCCGGCAGACGCGTGGGCGGCGATGCTACTCAGCTTGGTAGTCTCGAAAAGGGGCTAGGGCGCCGAACTACTGAAACGCGGCCAGCGCTTCGGTCTCGTCGTCCTTGATATCGAACAGCTTGTTCAACTTCGTAATCGCAAAGACTTCATAAATCTCAGGGCGGATATTGCTCAGCTTGAGCTTGCCCCCATTGGCTTTGACTTTCTTTTCGAGCGTGATCAGCTTGCCCAGCGCGCTGCTGGACAAAAAGCCGACCGATGAAAAATTCAAGAGCAGGTTCTTGCGCTTTTCTTCTTCGACCAGGCTGAACAGCTCTTTGCCCAATTCTTGGATATTCGTTTCGTCGACCACTTTCCGGTCGGTGAGGCGCACAACCGTGACGTCGCCGACGTCTGCGATCTCGAAATGGTGGCGGGTGGTCATCGCGTTATCTCCCTATGTCCGCGTCGTTCGCCGCATCTTCGCCGTGCGGTCGCGGCCTGGTCGTCTGATTTTCTTCACGCCGGGAAAGCCCGGCCAATCTCGATTATGCTCGAAAAAACGGCCGCTGCGCACGCCGTTGTGCATTTACTTTGCAGAACAGACGACAAAACGCAAGACGACAGGCGGCTTTCACCAGCCAGGCGCTTGAATCCGCGTCCGGGTGGTAGCCCAAACGCATCATCGCAGGGCCCCAGCACGCCACCCCCCAAAAGTGGCCTCTCGTCTTCGCAAACCATTACTAGCAATGTTATTCGGGCGAGGGGGGGTGTCAAGCGATCCTACGATTTGGCGCGTGAATCGAGGCCAGACGATTCGTACAGACATCACCCCAATGGGAAAGATCGAGTTGGTTCGACCGAACCGAGGGGGGCGAGAACGGCTAAAACAGGCCGCCCTCCGAGCGCCGCTTCGTCAGTGCCCGCCGGGGCGAGGCATTGCCAGACTATGCAGAACCAGCACCGACCCGACTGAAATGATCGCCCAGCCCAACCAGTCGGGCGGACGGACCGTCTTGCGCGGACCCGAATTCGGCGTTGAGACGATATTCGTAAAGGTGGCGCCGCGCGCATTTTGAAAGCGCTGGGCCAAGAATCGGGTCGTGTCACTCGTCAATACAAAGGAATCGACGAGCCGCACCTGCAATCCCAGCAACAACACCACCACTCCGGCCAAGAAATAGTGGTTGCGATTGAATTCCATCTTCGGGTCTCCCTTCCAGTCGCCCGCGCAACAGAGGGCGAAACGCAGTGGCGCCATACGGCAAGGGCGCCCTGACGCGCAGCCCGCCATTCCACCTCACTCTATCGAGTGCAAAAGCAACCGACTTCAACCGGGGCGCACGGCATGCGCTTATGCCGGGCTGATGGCGCATGCCGGAATGACCGAACGCGCCGGTGAAGACCTGAAAATCCGCGCGGCGCGCTCCGGTCTTAACGACGGCGTCGGTTGCAAGGGACCGAGAGGGCTCGGCCCGGGGCCGGCCGTCAGATCGCGCGCGGGCTTTTCGGATTGGCCGGCGCAGGCTTTGTCCCCTGCGCTCCGGCGGCCGCGGGAGCGCCAGAGAGAATGCTCTCTTTCTTCGCCCGCACGATGGCCGCGTGCAACGATTTGTGCTTTTCCCAGTCGCTTGTCTGGAAGTTGCGAATGTCGACGTAGGTCTCGACCAGCCCGGCCGAAAGCTTGGGAATGAGCTCCACGCCACTGGTTGTGCGCACGACGTGATAACGCTGTCCAAAAAAGACGAGTGCGCCGCCAACGACCACTCCAAATAAAAATGTGCTCAACCTACGCATCGATGCTACTCCAAGGACCCCGGACGCCGCTTCAAGAGGAATGGGAAAGCATAGGTCGCGCCACTGCCGCGGCAACTGAGCGCGATTTGAGCGGCTTTCAGGGAATCGCGCAGGCGGAATGTAGCGAATAGTCTGCTTCTGCGGCGAGGCGAATGCCGCCCGATGCGCCAGCGTTGGACTACAGCCCTCCATTGTTTTGGCGAGCGCGGTCTCCTCCCTCAATCAAGTCGGAGATTCAACCG
>DASXPZ010000869.1:0-5582 GCA_036493275.1 Pirellulales bacterium | reverse complement strand
ACGGTGCAGCGCCTCGTATGACCCGACAGACAGGTTGACGTAGCCTCCAACGCCTTGGATGCCGCCAAAGCCCTGGTTGCGCATGATTTTGACGTTTTCCAGCTTTTTTGGATCCTTGCCGGCGCGGTATTCGGCCACTGCCAAGGGGAACATGTACCAGCGGAGGTCGGGGGCGAGCCCGGCGGCGGCGCCGACTAATCGCTTCATCACGTGTTGATAGGGGCCGACGCTGGCCAGCGTGTCGTTATGCCGGCCGTCGATCCGCGTCAGCACTTCGGTCAGCGCCTCGACGTCGTCCCCCACGCCGACGAGTCCACCGACGATGAAGTGAGCCACCCGTCGCGGGTCTTTGCGTTCTTCTTTGGGGGGAATGTCGAAGATCGAGACGGATACGCCGGCGATCGTATTTTGGCTCTTCTTGGCTTTTTCCTTAAGCAGGCTCTCGCTGGCTTTTGCCAGGACTTCTTTTGCTTTCGCTTCGTTTCCGGTGACGTCGGCCAGTAAGACCTGACCCGTGCGTCCTTTGGCTCCAGAGACCAAGGCGCCGCTCAATTCGCCGGTGGCCACGCCCCGCAGGTCGTCGATCGACAGGCCCAGCTTGTCGTGATTCGAGAGCCACTTTCCTTCGAGTTGCTTACCAAGATCGTCGGCGAAGGGCTTCATCACCGGATCTTGAAATAACTGGTAAAGCTGCGTCGCTTCCCAGGCCTTGCCCATTTTCGGCGCGCTGCCGACTGACACGAAACCCTTGGTCGAGTTCGGATAGATCGTGTCGTTCGGAGGAACGGCGGCGATTGCCAAAGAGGCCTGGCAGAGCATCAGGGACGCGGCCGCAAGCAGCAAAGACCGAGGGCGAAACACCACGGAAAACCTCCAACTGACTGTCAGCTTCAAGAACGAAACTCCTGCGACAGGCCGCCCCCAGTGCAGCCGAATACGCCGGTTCAGAATTCTAACGGTCAAGCGAACTTAGGGCCAGTGCGAGAGATACGGAACTTAGTCGTTTTGGCTAGCTTTTTACGCTCCGGCCAATTGCCGTGCTTGTCCCAGCGCAGAGGGCCGGCTAAAAGTTACAATCTTTCGGCCGACCTAGAGCGCAAGACGCCTTAGCAAGCTAGGTCGGAACAACTTTGCTTTTCCCTTGATTAATCAAGCCTGAATTCCACCCGCGGCGATTGATCCACTCCAGAGCGCCTGGGTTGCCTCTACCTGCAACGCCTATTTTGCGGCGACGAGCGACGGCGCCCTCCCAGTCACTGCGCCGGCGGGGCAAGAACTAGGACGAGTCGAGGAACCGCCACGGTTCTACCAGGTCGCCGTCATTCTAAACCGAGCACGTCATGCGTGAAGTTCAAAACATAGGGCTAACGCACGACCCGCTGCATGGGTATATCGCGTTCACGTCGGGCCTTGCAGGTGAGACAAACGAACGTGATGTTATGGATCACGCCTGGGTGCAAAGGCTGCGCCAAATCCACCAATTGCAGACCGCCTGGTGGGTTTTCCCCACGGCCGAGCATACCCGCTTTCAGCATGTGCTGGGGGTGATGCACATCGCCAGCCGGGCCGCCGCCGCGCTGTACGAAAGCCTAGCCGAAGTCTGCCCCGACGTTCCGAGCCAGGCCTCTGTCGAAGCGCTGTTGCGCATGGCGGGATTGCTGCACGACGTGGGGCACGGCCCGTTTGGGCACTTTTTCGACGACCACTTTCTGGCCCGCTTCGATCAGACGCACGAGACAATTGGCGCCCGGATTATTTGTTCAGAGCTGGGGCCGCTGTTGCGCGGAATTCGCCGCACGCCCTATGGCCGGCTGCGCGACGACGAACAGCTCGACCCGGCCCAGATCGCTTATGTGATCACTCGTCCGACCGATCGCGAGGCAACAGCGGCTAACCCGCCGCCGCGCTGGCTGCGATTCTTGCGCAGCTTGTTTTGTGGCCTGTACACGGTCGACAACATGGACTTCGTGCTGCGAGACGCCTACATGTCGGGTTATTCGTCGCGCTCGTTCGATCTCGACCGGTTGCTGCACTACAGCTTCTTCAGCGAGTCGGGACTGACAATTCATGACCGCGGCGCGTCGGCCCTGGCGCGGTTCGTCTCGGCCAGAGCGGAATTGTTTCGCGCGGTTTATTTTCATCGCACCGTGCGCGCAATCGACCTCACGTTGGCGGATCTGTTTGCCGACAGCGGCGACCTAATATTTCCTGGCAACCCGCTCGACCATTTGGATCAGTACCGACAATTCACGGAGTGGTCGCTATTGGTTGACGTGGCCCGTTGGGCCGACCGGCCCGAGGTCGCCGTGCGATCGCTGGGAAAACGATGGCGTGAATTGCTGTCTCGCAAGTTTCGTTGGCGGATGGCCTGCGAGCGAACGGTCTTCTTTGACCCGGCGACCGCGGAGCAAAGCAGTATTTTCAGCAGAGTTGAGTTCTTCGAAGGCGCGCTGCGCGACGCGCTGCCAGCCGCGGCGCGAGAGATCCCGCTAAGAGTCGATCTGGCCCGCCATGTGAATCGCCCCGGCACGAAGGGGGCTGCCGCTGGGCAGAACTTCTTGTTCGACGCGGCCCGTGGCTCGATCACCCCGCTGGCGGACGACGATTTGTTCCGGCGGATTCCGCTCAGTTACCGCATTTGCCGCGTCTATGCCCAAACGCACGAGCACGACGCCGTGCTGGCCGCCGCGCTCGATTCGTTGGTCGGCCCGACAGCCGTCGACGATCGCACCAACATGTAAACCGCCGGATGATAGAATAAAGCCAGCGAATGTTAGAAAGGCTGTGGCTGTTTTCTTATGGATCTTGATCAATACGACAATCCACTCGTCGGGCGTTACGCCTCGGCCGAAATATCCCGGCTCTGGAGCCCCAGAGAGAAATTTCGCACTTGGCGAAAATTGTGGGTGATGTTGGCCGAGGCCGAAGCCGAGTTGGGCCTGCCGATCACTCCGGCCCAGATCGCCGAGCTGAAGAGCAAGGTCGACACGATCGATTTCGAAGCCGCGGCCCGCTACGAGCGCAAGCTCCGCCATGACGTCATGGCCCACGTCCACGCCTATGGCGACGATTGTCCTTCGGCGCGGGGCATTATCCACCTGGGCGCCACCAGTTGCTACGTGACGGATAACACCGACCTGATGCTGATGCGTCGGTCGCTCATCTTGCTGCGCTCGCGACTAGTGGCGGCGATCGATCGGCTGGCCACGTTCGCCGCCGAGCACCGGGACACTGCCTGCCTCGGTTTCACCCATTTTCAACCGGCGCAGCCCACCACGATGGGCAAGCGCGCCTGCCTGTGGGCATACGACCTGGTGCAAGACCTGCGCGAGATCGAACATCGTCTATCGACCCTCAGCGCTCGCGGCGCCAAGGGAACAACCGGCACTCAGGCCAGCTTTCTGGAGCTATTCGGCGGCGATCACGCCAAGGTCCGCCGGCTCGACGAGTTGGTCGCGGCCAAGATGGGTTTCGATTCCAGTTATCCCGTCACCGGTCAGACCTATTCGCGCAAAGTCGATTCGCAGGTCATGGCCGTTCTATCCGGAATCGCGCAGAGCGCGCAAAAAGCGGCCACCGACTGGCGGTTATTGCAAAGTCGCAAAGAGTTGGAAGAGCCGTTCGAGAAAGACCAGATCGGCTCATCGGCGATGGCCTACAAGCGCAACCCGATGCGCAGCGAGCGGATCTGCGGCTTGGCCCGATTTGTGATCAGCCTCGAAACGAGCGTCGCTGAAACGGCCGCCACGCAGTGGCTGGAGCGGACACTCGACGATAGCGCCAATCGACGGCTGACCCTGCCGCAGGCATTTCTGGCGGTCGACGCGATCTTGATCCTGTACGAGAACGTGGCGAGCGCATTTGTCGTCTATCCACAGGTCCTGGCGCGCCGCCTGGCGGAAGAACTGCCCTTCATGGCGACTGAAAATATCTTGATGTCGGCCGCTAGCGCCGGCGGAGACCGGCAAGACTTGCATGAACGCATCCGCCGCCACAGCCAGGCGGCGGCAACCGAAGTCAAACAGCATGGCCGCCCGAACGACCTGCTCGAACGGCTGCGTAACGACCCGGCCTTCGAGCGAGTGAATTTCGATGATCAGCTCGACCCGGCCCGATTCGTCGGCCGGGCGCCGGAGCAAGTCGACGAATTTCTCGCCACGGCCATCGCCCCGATTCGGACAAAATATCCCGACGCGCTCGCCATCACGGGCGATGTCCGCGTGTAAAGACGAAGAATCAAAAGTCTATTCGTCAATCGCTCGGATAGCTTCTCTACCCAGCCGGCACGAATCGCACGGAATAAATCGGCGGAAGGTGGTCCCCCAGGCATTGCCATGACTCTCCGTGATTGTCCGAGTGATACAGACTGCCGGTCGCGGTGCCGAACGCGAGTTGATCCGCGTTGACGTCGAGCGCGTGGCGGAAGGCGAAATCGTAACAGTTGTGTTGCGGAAGCCCCTCGCGAAACGCCTGCCAGGTTCGCCCGCCATCGTCGGTGCGGCAGACGCATAGTGCGCGGTCGACCGCCACGCGGACCTCGTCGCTGGCCGCCGGGACGACCCAGGCGCAGTCGGGATGGGCCGCGTCGACGGCGATCGCGAAGCCGAAATTCGCCGGGCCGGCCTGTTCGTGCACCGCTTGCCAACTGCGGGCCCCGTCGGAACTGCGGAAAATGCCGCAATGGTTTTGCTGCCACAGGACATCGGGCGCCGCGGCGCAGCCGACCAGCAAATGCGGATCATGGCCCACGTCGACCGACGGGTCAGGCAGAAAGGGCGCGATCAGCCCCTTGTTCCTTGGTTCCCAGCTCGCGCAGTCGTCGAAGGTTTCGAAGACGCCGGCGCAGCTCACGCCAATCAGCACATGCTTCGAATCGCGCGGATCGACGACGATCGAATGGATGCCCGCCTCATCGCGACCGCCGCCTAACCAATGGCCGATGCGCGACGGATGGTTCCAGAGGGAATCGACTAGTCGGCAACTCTCGCCCCCATCGTCGCTGACGAATAGGCCGCCAGGTTCGGTGCCAAAATAAATTCGGCCACGTTGATCGGCGCCGCCGAAGCCGATCACCCACAGGTAACGCAGCGTGGCGGGCTTACCCTCTTTGAGGACCGCGTCCTCGGGATACTTGGGCGCCGGAAGCTCTTGCCAATCCACGCCCAGGTTGGTAGAGCGTTGTAGCTTCTGGCCCCAGTGGCCGTGATCGAGCGACGCCCACAAGACGCCGCTTCGCGGATCGGCGGCGGCGTACGGAACCGGCACGCCGACGTGCGATTCGCGAATCAACCGCCACAATCCCTTCTGGCCCTTCTGGCGCTCGAACAACAACAAGCCCTTGCGGGTCCCTACGGCGAGCATCGCTTCGGCCACTCGATCACCCTCCGGAGAGCGCCTGAAAGACAGATATCTCCGCGTCCTCGGCCAACGGATCAGAAAGGGCGGCGCGGTCGCGGACTAGCGCGTCGCCGATGAAGATATTGACGTGCTTGCGCAAACTTCCCCGCTCGTCGACCAGGTAATCACGCACGCGGGGAAAATGACGTTCGACGTCGAAGAGGGCTTCGGCCACTGTCCCGCCC
>DASXPZ010000868.1:0-10651 GCA_036493275.1 Pirellulales bacterium | reverse complement strand
TCGAACTTGCGGCCGAAATCCCAGAGGGCCGCCGCCCGGTTTTGCGGGCTAAGGTCTGGCTCGGCCTGCGCGCTCGCGAACACATCGCGCAGTTCGCTCAAGCGCTGGCTGAAGTCGTTGGCCAGCCGCAGTTCGCTGTCGACTCTGGTGTGCAGATTGACGACGTGCGACCGGTAGGAATACAGTCCCTGTAATCCGCCCCAGGACAAGGTGACGACGATCACCAACAGGAGCGCCAGCCCAATCAGCAGCTTGCCACGAATTGGCCACTTGGATAGCAAGGCGACCTCCCTGTCGCGCGAACCGACGATCGTGGGTCTGGCAGCGGTCCGAGAGCTCGCCTCTTTGCGGGAAGCGGCGAACGTGGACGCTCTGCCCGGATCTTTCGGGCCGCGGAGTGTACCACCGCTGGCGGAATCAACGCAAGACAGACGCCGGCGTCTGCTAGCAGCGCGAGTGGCGCAAGCAGCGTTGACCCTTGGGCCAAGAAAGAGGCGCCAAAGGCGTTTGCCGCATGGCCGTGGCTACGCGCGTTACGCCTTGTCGAGCGCCTGCGCTAGATCGGCCAGCAGATCTTCGGTGTTTTCGATGCCGCACGATAGCCGGATCATGTTGTCCGGAATGCCGTAGCGGGCGCGATCTTCGGGCGGCACTTCGTAGTAGCTCATCACCAGCGGCTGCTCGATCAGCGATTCGACCCCGCCCAGGCTCGGCCCAATTCGCGGCAACTGCGCCGCGTCGACCACGCGGGCGGTCGCCCGCCAGTCGGCGTCTTTCACCAGAAAGGTGACCAATCCGCCGAAGCCGCGCATCGTTCGCCGGGCGACTTCGTGATAAGGATGGCTGGGCAGACCGGGATAAAAGACGCGCTCGACTTTCGGATGTGACGCCAAAGACTCGGCAACCGCCTGCCCATTGCGATTGTGCCGCTCCATCCGCAGTTCGAACGTCTTTAAGCCGCGCTCAAGCAGGTAGATGTTGTGAGGCGAGTTGATCGCCCCCATGATGCCGCGCAGCTTTCGCACCGGCTCCAGCTTTTCCGCGGTCGAGATAATGACTCCGGCCAGCAGGTCGTTATGCCCCGCCAGATACTTGGTGGCCGAATGGAGGACGTAATCGACGCCGGCCGCCAGTGGGCGAATGTTGTAAGGGGTGCCGAGCGTGGCGTCGATCAACGTTTCGACATTTCGCCGGCGACCGATGGCCACAAAGCGCTCAAGATCGACGACGCTGAGGTGCGGATTCGTCGGCGACTCGCTCACCAACAACCGTGTCTTCGGGGTGATCGCGGCTTCCATCGCCTCGTAATCGCAGGCTTTCACCTGGCGCGTCACCACTCCAAACCGCGACAGGTGCTTCGAGCAGAACTCGCGGCTGCGATGATAACACTCGTCGAAAAAGACGACTTCGTCTCCCGCGTTCAGCTTAGTCATCAACAGCCCGACGATCGCCGACATGCCGGTCGTAAAGAGGAGCGCGGACTCGCCCCCTTCGATCGCCGCCAACTTGGCCTCAACGACTTTCTCGCCGGGGTTGCCGTAGCGGCCGTATTCTTCGCGCTGTTGCTTCTGCTCGATGAAGTCGATCACCGATTGCGTGTCGGCGAAGGTGTAGGTCGACGCGCAGAAAATCGGATCGGTAATTGCGTTGCCGTGCTTCTGGCGCTCCTCGCCGGCGTGGACGGCAATCGTCGAAAGCCCCGCGCCCCTGTTCGGCAAAGCTTGTTGTTTGTCAGCCATCGAACGATCTCCCGGATGCCACGGTTGAGCCTCGCGCCAAGCCGTCGGCGATCGACAAGCGTCGAACGCACTGCTGGACCAGCCAGCAGTGGCACACGTTGGCGCATGCCGCTGGGATTTCGTCGACCAATAAAAAAACCGCGAGCCCGCCGGTGGGCGGTCGCGGCCATTACTGATCAAGCTGAATCGCACGGGCCAGAAAACTGCGCTATGTTTCTGCGCGAGTTCCCTGGGCAAGGCGATGGCTCTTTAGCAGTTACTGGCTGCAAGCGGCCGCAAATCCCGTAGTGCGTGATTGTAATGCGAGATTTCCGCGTTCGCAAGCGTAATCATCCGGCGTTCGCGGATTTGGGAGGCGAAATCGTCGCGCGGCGTTAGAATAGCGGAAGCCATGAGCAGCACACCCCCTAACGGCATGATCCAGGCTTTCCGCCACGATTTCGAGCGGCATCGCTTGCTTGTCGAAAAGGCGCTCGCCGATCTGGGCGACGACCAGTTCTTCCTGAAGCCGGGCGACGCGGTCAATTCGATCGCGCTGATCGTGAAACATGTGGCCGGCAATCTCCAGTCGCGCTGGTCGAATTTTTTGGACTCCGACGGCGAGAAGCCGAATCGCAATCGCGATCAGGAATTCGTTCTCTCGCCGACGGATACCCGCGACCATCTGATGGCCGCCTGGGCGAGCGCATGGAAAACTGTCGCGCAAACGCTCGCCGGATTGGTCGACGACGATCTCTCGCGCCAGGTCATCATTCGGGACGAACCGCATACCGTGCTGCAAGCGCTGATCCGCAGCGCAACGCACACCGCGTATCACGCCGGTCAGATTCTCTATCTCGCCCGCTGGCTCCGACCCGACGCCGAGTGGCGCACCATTCCGCCCGGCGGCAGCCAGCAGCAGGGGCCGGGGAAGTACTTGCGTAGCTCATAGAGGGCTGGTCGAATGCGCGTGGAATTGAAAACGTCGCGGCTGTCGTTGCGGCGCTGGAACGACGATGATCTATCCCTGTTTGCCGAGCTCAACGCCGATCCGCTAGTCATGGAGCATTTTCCCAAGCGGCTCGATCGCGCCGAGAGCGACGCGGCGGCGGCGCGGATCCGCGTTCACTTCGACGAGCGCGGCTATGGTTTGTGGGCGGTATCAGTCGTTGGCGGCGCGCCGTTCATAGGCTTCGTCGGCTTGAACGTCCCGACGTTTCAGGCCGCGTTCACCCCGTGCATTGAGATCGGCTGGCGACTATCGCGCGATCACTGGGGGCACGGCTATGCGACCGAGGCGGCCCGGGCGGCTCTCGACTTCGGCTTTGACGAGTTGAATCTCGACGAGATCGTGTCCTTCACTGTGCCGGCGAATGTCCGCTCACGCGCGGTGATGGAGCGAATCGGCATGCGGCATTCGCCGGAAGATGATTTCGAGCATCCCGTTCTGCCGGTGGGACATCCCCTGCGACCCCACGTGTTCTATCGGCTGAGACGCGAAGATTTGCGGAGCAGCGGAACGGAGTGAGGAACTTTGAGAGGAGAAGCGAACTGAGACGAGTTGCGGCAATCAAAGCTTGAAGATCTTTGCCAAGTGTCGCGTCAAGTTATCGAGTTCGAGCGAGCCCGCGCGATATCCGACATACCCGTCGGGTCGCACAAGAAAAATCTCCATGTTTCGCGGTGCATACTGCCTGGCGAACTCTCCCCGGGTGTCGTGGAGGATCGCTAGTTGATCTTGCGACGGCTTGCCAATAGCGCTCGACGTAAGAGCGTACGCGCGGAACAAATTGGGGAGCTTGGCATGCAAGACCTCGCTGACTTTGGCCAGCTTTCTGAATCCATCTACCGCGTCGGGCCCGTCGCACCATGCCAGCAGTGTGTGGTGAGGACCGCGAAAGAGATCGAACAGACGGAGATCATAGCGAACGTTTGCGCGGCGCAGCCCGACAGCGTCCGGCGCGCGATCCCCCGACAGTGGTCCCTTTCCCCCATCCGCGTGCCCACTGCTCCACGGGCTTTCTCGATAATTCAAAAAGAGCTGCGAATCTTCTCGAACCGGTTCCTGCGGGTCGACCTCGCCGGCAAACAGCGCGTTCATCCGCTTGGTGGTGCGGTCGACAATTTGCTGACCGATCGCCCGACGCTCAGCATCGTAACTCTCAAGCAAATCTGAATTCGCGAGGCGTCGCAAATCGAGGGCAAGTTTCCAGGCCAGATTGTAGGCGTCTTGCAAGCCGGTATTCATTCCTTGCCCACCCAGCGGCGGATGAAGATGGGCCGCGTCTCCTGCCAGAAAAACACGGCCGACGCGATAACGGGGAACAATCCGATGGCTGACTCGGTAAAAGGTCGACCAGCGCATCTGGCTGGCCCGCGCGCCTGGCGGATAGAGGTAATCGAGCGTCTCCTGGATCTGCGCGAGCGTCGGGCCGGTGTCGCTGGCCCATTGCGCCTTGACGCCGGTCAAAGAAGTCTCCTTAGGAATCAGTTCCTGCGGAGCAATCGTGCTAAAGCGGTAACGGCGCGGATTACCCGGCGCCGGAATGCAAGCCCCGGCGGCGCGTATCTGATCGTTTTCGATCCGAGCGAGCTTGTAGGCATAGCCCCGTTCGAGCGACCAATCAAGCTCGACGTCGGCCAGCATGAAGGTTTGCTCGTAGTGATCTCCCTCGAAGGAGAGGCCGAGCGCGTGGCGGACGGCGCTCCGTCCTCCGTCGCAGCCAACTAGGTAACGCGCCTGCGCGGTGTCCTCCGCGCCATCCGCGCGGCGCAGCCGAACGGAAACAGCGTCCGGCGATTGTTCGAGGGCGACAAACTCGACTTCGCGCTCGATGCAACCGCCAAGACGATGAAGATGCTCCGTCAGTAAACGCTCGGCGTCGTACTGGGCCAGCGTCAAAAAGCCATAGGCGCCTTCTTTTAGTTCAACGTCTGAAATCTCGACGTCGACTCCGTTCGCAATACTTGCCAGCCCACGAAGCTCTTCGCCGGCCGTCAGGGCCTCGCCGGCGATCCCTAGATCGTCCCACATTTCGAGCGTGCGAGGCGTAACGCCCAGCGCCTTGCAAAAAGGCGCTGGCTCGGCCAATCGCTCGATCAGCCGGCAGGCCACGCCGTGACGGCGAAGCTCGGCAGCCATCATCAAACCAACCGGTCCCGCCCCGACGATCAAGGCATCCAGCGTATCCTCCGACATTGGACTCTTCCCCCATGATTCGATCCATCAAACGCCGACTAGGCGCGCACTGCCCTCGGCGCGCTGATAGTCTAACTTATTCCAGCGCGAACAAAGCTCCCGCGCCGCGGCGGGCCAATCGGGATAGTCGAAAGCGAATCCTTCCGCCAATAATCGCCCCGGCGTGACGCGGCGGCTTTTCAGGATCAACTCCGTCTCAGTTCGCAGTAGCGCCGCTCCGACTTCGAGCATCCAACGGCTCGCCGGCAGGCCGAATTTTTTCCCCCACGCGTTGCGGAGCGCCTGCATGAACTCGGCGTTGGGGAGGGGATGCGGCGCGGCGAGATTCACCACACCTTCCATGTGGTTATGTTCGATCAACCAATCGATCGCGCGCACAAAGTCTTGCTCGTGGATCCACGAGATGTATTGCTTTCCGTCGGCAGCCCGGCCCCCTAGACCGAAGCGGACCAGTCGCAGCAGCGTGTCGAAAATTCCGCCCGAGTCGGGGCTCATTACCATGGCCGAGCGGAGCTTCGCCAGCCGCGTGGCTGGCGGCGCCGTTTCGTCCGCCGCGCGCTCCCAGGCTTGTGCCACGTCGATGCTGAAGTTCCAGGTTTCTGGCGCGCCGGGCTCATTTCCTCCCAATACGCCGGTCGTTTCGTCGTTCGGCGCATCGAACCGATGGGCGTAAATCGTGGCGGTGCTGGCTTGCAGCCAAAGTCGCGGCGGAGAGGCGCAGGCGGCAATCGCGCGGCCGACGGCCCTGGTCGAATCGACGCGCGAATCGAGAATCGCCCGCCGGTTCGCAGCGGTGTAGCGACAGTTGACGCTTCGCCCGGCCAGATTGATCACGGCGTCGGCGCCTTCCAATTCATCGGTCCAAGCGCCGCCGTGACGGGCGTCCCAGCCGACCACGCGCCACGAAGCGGCGATCGGGCGCCGACTGAGCACGACGACTTCGTGCCCGTCTTTATGAAATGCGCGGGCGAGGACTCCTCCCACCTGCCCTGTTCCGCCTGGAATGACGATTTCATGGTAGTCTCCTCCCGCAATCGTGTTGTTGTTTCGGCTCTATGGTAGAGTCCGCAAAGCGAAGACGAGATTAACCGCACTGGGCTTGCGGCGAACGACGGCATTTTTTGCAAAGCGGCGCCCTGGACGCCGATCTCGTTCGGGGACAAGATGGCTGACAGAGGATATCTCTTCTTTTCTCGTTGGCGTTCCTCGCTTAGCTTACTTGTCCGGGCAGTTCCCTTCTGATCAATGAACTTATCTCACCACTCCGTGGATAGAAAAACCGCGCTCTCATGATGCAACCAGACGTCTTTCTCACGGCCGAGCAACACATTCAGCAAGAGCAACAGCGCAGCTTTCCGCACGCCAGTGGTGATTTTTCCTGGTTGCTCTCCGGGATTGCGCTGGCGACCAAGGTTGTCGCCGCGCAGATTCGCAGGGCCGGCCTGGTCGACGTGCTCGGCGCGGTAGGCACAACCAACGTGCAGGGCGAAACGGTCCAGAAGCTCGATTTGCTGGCCAATAACGCACTGCTCTCTTGCTTGGGCAATCGTGGCAATGTCGGCGTGTTGGCCTCGGAAGAAAACGAAGAGCCGGCCGTGGTGCTGCGCGACCCGAACTACGGCAAGTACGTGGTGATCTTCGACCCGCTCGACGGTTCGAGCAACATCGACGTGAATACCGGCGTGGGGACGATCTTTTCGATCCTGCGGCGCGACCCCAACGCCCCGGCCACGCGCGATCCGATGACCGACGTCTTGCAGCCTGGCACGCGACAACTTGCCGCAGGCTACGTCCTCTACGGCGCGTCGACGATGTTGGTTTACAGCACCGGCAACGGCGTGCATGGTTTCACGCTCGATCCGTCGTTCGGCGCCTATGTGCTGACGCACAGCCGGATGACCATGCCCGATAGTGGCCCATATTATTCGGTCAATGAGGCCAACTCTGCCAGCTTTCCGCGTCCCTATCGGCAGTATCTCGACCATTTGCGAACTGGCGGGACGGGCCGAACCTATTCGTCGCGCTACGTCGGCTCACTGGTCGCCGACTTTCATCGCACGCTGCTCAAAGGGGGCGTCTTTCTTTATCCGCCCACAGAACATCACCCGGCCGGCAAGCTGCGATTGATGTACGAGGCGAACCCGATCGCCTTCTTGGCCGAGCAAGCTGGCGGCATGGCGATCGACGGCGGGCGGAGAATCCTCGAAATCCAGCCTGCAAGCCTGCACGAGCGCGTATCGCTGGTCGTGGGAAGCCGGAAAGAGGTGACGCTGCTGGGCGAGTTTTTGGAGAAGGCGAAGGCCGGGGTTGCGTAAGACTTCCGAACGCAACTCCAGGAGCCGCCAATTAGTCATGTCCAACAGACTTCAAAACCTGCAACATATGTTTGGCGCGAATTCGGACACGATCGTTTGATGATTCTAGGGCAGCATGGAGGTCGCTTATGAGCGACTCGGAAGTCACTTTTGGGGCAAGCCTCGCAATCGCCCTAGGCATTCGCCAACTCGACAGGCTTCGCAGGACGACAATGCGAATCCTGTTCGTTTGATTTGCAGAGAGGGAAGATTGTTTGAGTCTGCCGATCAATTTCTCCTTGATATAACCTGAGCGGAAGAAAAGAGGATCCGCTTCTAAAAAGCGAATTGCCTTTTCGACGGCCTCTGGATCACCATTTCGCAGCGCGTTTAAGCCTCCGGGAAACGCCAGGGCGTCATAGCTCGCATGAAACTCTTGTGCGGCCGCATGATGCCGCCGTTCATGAGGCTGCTCCTTCCACCCTAATTCTATCTCATAGTTGAGCGCGCAAATCTTTACAGCGTTCTCCAGAATGACGGATCGAATCTGTGACATGACATTTAAGAAAATGACTTGTCGAGAACAGTCATCATTGTCCAAAGAGAGCTACGACTTGAAATCCGAGTGACAAGCGTCGCAGGTTTTGTTGAGCAGCGCCGCGCCGCTTTGGCCGCGTTTGGTGTCCTGGCTTTTGGTCGCTTCGACGATGTCGAGGCAATGCTGCTGCAACTCGTCGACGTAGCGTCGATAATTCGCGTCGTCCGCGTATTCGTACCCTTCGTTCTTGATCACTTCACAGATCATCGCCAGGAGTTGGGCTTCGTGCTGGATCGCGGCGCGATTTTTACCAAATTCCGATCCGCTCGACGTCCAGGCGTTCAACTTATCTTTCGCCTTCTGCATCCGCTTCATTAACGGAGGTCGATTGACGACCTCGGGCCATTTAAATTCGGCTTCGGCGGGGCGCTGTTCGACGGCGCCGCCGCGCACCACTTCGGCCAGATCTTGGCTGCGATGTTTGGCTTCTTCGAATGAGTTGTCGGTGCCGACTTTGCAGTTCATGCCGGCGCGACCGAACAGCGAGCGCAAAATGGCCGCGTCTTTTTGAAAGCGGATGTTGCCGTCGTACTGCCCGATCACGCCGAACAGCACGGCCAGCATCGAGAACTCTTCCCGCGCCTCGCGGTAGCCTCCGCCTTTGAAACCGGTGGGAGACTGGACGGCCGCCGCGACAGATTGGACTTGCGATTTCACTTCATCTTCGATCGCCGTGGCCGAGACGAGCGCCGACCAATGGGCGCCGCCGCCAGTGGAAGGCGCCGTCGGCGCTGGTTGCGGCGTGGCGGGAGAAGCGGTTTCGGTTGCGCCGCTTGCTACGGCTTGGCCTGGCGGAGGCCCTGCGCCGAGTCTTTCGCGAGCGTCGCTAAAGAATGTCTCCAGCACGGCCCGATCCCATTTGGGTGGAGAAGCCAGCTTCGACGGCGCGCGCCCCGTTGGAGCCCGTTTGGCAGGCGGCTGCGCTGTTTGTTGGGCGGGAAGGTCGCTCAAAATGATCGCCAGGCAAAAAATGCATGCCATCAGTGCGACCCAAACCGTGCGGAGTTTCGTTGTAAGCATGGGAATCATAAGGGAAGACTGGTTCAACTCCTCACAGGCGCAAACGCATTCGGACGCGACTCGCGTCGATCACCAGTTATGATACACCACACCCTATGCCATCACGACCATCGAATCCGCACGATCAGTTTGCGCCAGGCCAGGCGTCGGAAGTAGCGGTGGTCCGCACAGGGGAAACCGTAGACGCGGCCAAAGCCGCCGATCCCAGCCCGACCCGAAATCGGGTCTTTCCGGGCGAAGAAGCTTATCTGGTGCAACTCTCCCGGCCCGCCATGGCCTGCCGGTTCGAGATCACGCTCAACGCCGGCCAGCATGACGAAGGGTCCGAAGCGGCGCTGGCGGCCTTGGATCTGATCGAAGAACTCGAAAGCCAGTTGACCGTTTATCGCGACACAAGCGAAGTCGCGCGCATCAATCAATCCGCAACAGAAAGCCCGGTACAGATTGAGCAGCGGCTGTTCGAGCTGCTCCAGACCGCCCAGAGATTATCGGCCGAGACCGGCGGCGCGTTCGACGTCACCAGTGGACCGCTTACCAAGATCTGGGGCTTTTACCGTCGCAACGGCGCCATTCCGGCGGCCTGCGAATTGTCGACCGCCATGCAAAGTGTCGGGAGCGATCAGCTTGAATTCGACGCGGCGGAACGCACGGTCCACTTTTTGCGCCGCGGAATGGAACTGAATCTCGGCGCCATCGGCAAAGGATACGCTCTCGATCGAGCCGCGGAGACCATGGCCGCGGCGGCCGTCGAAAACTTTCTGATCCACGGTGGACAAAGCAGCGTCTTGGCGCGCGGCTCGCGCGGACTATCAGCCAACGGGGGCTGGTCAGTCGGGATCGGCCACCCTCTGAATCCCGAGCGGCGACTGGCCGAAGTTTGGCTCCGCGATCGCGCTCTGGCAACCTCCGGGGCGAGCCACCAGTTTTTCCGCCATCAAGGAAAACGATACGGGCATATTTTGGACCCGCGCACCGGTTGGCCAGCCGAAGGGGTGTTGTCATCGACCGTGTTGGCCCCCACGGCCGCCGAGGCCGACGCCCTTTCGACCGCTTTCTACGCCCTGGGCGTGACCGAAGCGCAGGCCTGGCTCCGCGGGCGCCCAGAGATTGGCGCCTTGCTCGTCCACCCGAGCCCCGACCGCAGCTCGATCGAAATCACTGTCTGCGGCCTGACCGAGAACGATTGGCGACTGACCAGCATTTAGCTCTGGTCGTCAACGCGTCTCCGCTTCGCCCCATGAGGGACTGGCCAAAACGTTTTCCCTGCGGCGCAAGAATCGGGCATAATCAATGTAGCCCTGCAAGGGTAGCCTCGCTCGCGCGGCGTAGGGACACTTGCCACTCTAGAGTCCTTTGAGGGCAGCAACTTAGGGCGACCGGGGCCAGTTCTGGAGTTTATTGGATTTCAATAGGTTGGCCTCGGCCACGCCAGATACAATAATGGCGTCCCGTCCGTACGCCCTGCCGGACCCGCACGATCCGGAAACTTCCTCTGCATGCTGACAACACTCCTTGAGAATACACCCGTCCTCTACTACGTAGGGATTGCCGGGTTTTTGATTCTGACCGGCTGCGGCCTGCCGGTCCCCGAAGAGGTTCCGATCATCGGCGCCGGCATCGCGGCCGCGTCGGGAAAAATCGATCCCTGGGGCGGCCTGGCCGCTTGCCTGATTGGCGCGTTGATCGGCGACTGCATCATGTATGCGATTGGCTACCACTTTGGGCACAATCTGCTGCGAGATCGCCCTTGGTTCACTCGCTATCTGAAGCCCGAGCGCGAAGCCCGCATCGAGCGGATGATTACGATGCACGGCTGGAAGGT
>DASXPZ010000867.1:0-3553 GCA_036493275.1 Pirellulales bacterium | reverse complement strand
CCGGACAAGAGCATTCCGTGTTTGCAGCGGCTTTGTCTTCTGTAGCCGGCCTCTCCGTGGCCGGGAAGTCAGTGCGAAGACAACGCTCTTGTAAGCCTCTCCGGGGTCGGAGACCCCGGCTACAGTGCAGTTAGACCGAGGCTACCAGTCTCATCAAACTTCCTTTGAATTAATCCAGCTCATCAGGCGGCGCAACTGGCGGCCGACTGTCTCGATCGGATGGTTTCGCTCGCGGCGGCGGACCGCCTTGAACGCCGGGGCATTGGCCTTGTTCTCCAGGATCCACTCGCGGGCGAACTGGCCCGACTGAATTTCGTGCAAGATCTTCTTCATCTCGGCGCGGGTAGCGTCGGTAATAATCCGCGGCCCGCGTGTGTAATCGCCAAACTCGGCAGTGTTCGAAACGCTGTACCGCATGTAATTCAGGCCGCCCTGATAGAACAGATCGACGATCAGTTTGAGCTCGTGCATACACTCGAAGTAGGCCATCTCAGGTTGGTAGCCGGCCTCGACCAAGGTCTCAAAGCCCGCCTTGACCAGCGCGCTGACGCCGCCGCACAACACCACTTGCTCGCCGAATAGGTCGGTCTCGGTCTCTTCGGCAAATGTGGTTTCGATCACGCCGCCGCGCGTGCCGCCGATTCCTTTGGCGTAGGCCAGTCCGAGTTGGCGAGTGAGATCACTCGCGCCGTCATTCATAGCGATCAAGCAGGGGACGCCGCCCCCTTTTTCGAACTCGCTACGGACCAAGTGGCCGGGACCCTTCGGGGCGACCAGAAGCGAATCGACCCCCGGCGGCGGCTCGACCTGGCCGAAGTGGACGTTGAATCCGTGCGAGCACATCAGCACATTGCCCGGCGAGAGATTCGGCCGCACGCTCGTGCGGTAAATATCGCCCTGCACTTCGTCCGGCAGCAGCATGTTCACCAGATCGCCTTGCTTGGTCGCCTCTTCGGCCGATACCGGCTTGAAGCCATGACTCACCGCCAGTTCGTAATTTGGGCTGCCCGGGCGCTGGCCGACGATCACGTCGCAGCCGCTATCGCGCAGGTTCTGGGCATGGGCGTGACCTTGCGAGCCGTAGCCAATAATGGCAATCTTTTTGCCTTTGAGGAGCGACAGGTCAGCGTCTTTGTCGTAATAGATCTTGGCGGGCATGGGCGATGGTTCCTACAAAAGTTTTGCGATGGAGAACTGTGTTTGGGTGTATCTCGTCCGCCGGTCGCGCGGGCGAGTGAGTTCAATCCGGGGCGAATTCTGGCCAAGCCGTAGCGGATAACTCGTGCGGCGGATCAGGCAAAATCGGAGGGGATGGCGTCGTGCTTGCGGCCGGTCGGCGAGCGACGGTCGGGCGTGACGGTCGAGTTGCCGCGGACCATGGCAATCCGGCCAGTGCGAACCAGTTCGCGGATGCCCAAGGGGCGCATCAACTCAATGAAGGCTTCAATCTTTCGTTCCTGCCCCGAGATCTCGACGACGACAGCGTCCGCCCCGACGTCGACGATTCGACCGCGAAAGACTTCGGCCAACTCGCGAATCTCGGTGCGGTGGTGGCCGCTGCTGGCGGCGACCTTGATCAGCATCAGATCGCGTTCGACGTAGTCGGTCGAGCTGATGTCGTCGACTCGAACGACGGTCACGATCTTTTCGAGCTGCTTACGGACCTGCTCGAGCACGCTGTCGTCTCCCATGATGACGAACGTCATCCGTGAAAGGTGCGTGTCTTCGGTCTCGCCGACGGCCAGGCTGTCGATGTTATAGCCGCGCGAGGCGAGCATACCGGAAATATGCGCCAGCACGCCCGGCACGTTTTGCACGAGAGCCGAAATCACATGCCGCATGGGCGCAAATCCCCTGAAAAACGATTGATGATAGCCCCCCCAACGCCGTCCCACAAGGCTAGGTCACCCTGGCGGCTTGCGCCGCAAGCCTATTCCCGGCCAAGGTTTGAACCCGCCAGGCAGTTTGACACGCGAACCGTGGCTCTCGTTCGCGCGAAAGCAATGAATGACCGCGAAACGAGAGGCAAGTCTCGCGGTCAGCGGCATATTGGCAATGGGGGGCGTTCGCCGCCGATAGTAAATAGCGAACAGGTCGATACCGGGATGCACTTCCGACGGTATCGCCTCTTGCGGCTTTGGATTTTCTGGCGTGCTCTGTTTCGAGCACCAGCATTCAGGACTGGCGCCGCACAGCGCGACGACGCGCAAAAATCGCCAAAGTTACTCCGCCCAGCGCCGCCAGCGCGATGCTCGAAGGCTCCGGCGCCACCGTCACGCTGTTGATGATAATCAGATTGTCCGTCGTAATCACGGAAGCATCTGGGGAAAAATTGGCCAGCGGCATGGGGCCCAGCAGATCGATAGGGTCGGTCACGCTGCTGTAGCCGGGGACGTAGTCAGCTAAGGTCGGTACTGCGTCAATGGCTTGCAGTATGCTTAAGCCGTTCAGCACCTGGCCAAAGACGGCATAGCCGTCACTGCCTGGGTCATAGCCGGGATCGCCTGGGTTTCCACCGCTGGGAGGCCTCGGGCCGAGATTTGTTGTGTTGTCGGAGACATTGAAGAAGAACTGGCTGCTCGCAGTGTCGTCGTTGGACCCGCGCGCCATCGCGATCGTACCGACGCTATTGGGCAGATTATATTCCAGCGGAATATTGCCGAGGTTTGGAATGAATGGAATCAAAGCCGTTTCCGTATCGGGAGTATACGGCGCGGTAGTTGCGCTATAACCGCCCCCCTGCACGATCTGAAAGCCAGTCTGATTCACGACGCGATGAATGATCGTGTTGTTGTAAGCGCCGCTATTCACGACATTCAGAAAGTTTTGCACCGTCTGCGGCGCGGCGTCCGGGAACAATTCCACGTCGAACGTGCCCATCGAAGTATTGAAAACCACGATCGGGTTTGCCGCCGCGGTGGTCGCAAATCCGATGATTGCGATGGCCGCCGCGACCGTGCCAAAAATCACATTTTTCGCCACTCGCTCAAAAAGCTCCGCCATGATTTCCCCTCAAAGGATGCCTGATTTCAGTGGCCTGGCACATCTCCAGGCTGAAGAATGACCGCTAAAACGCTATCGGGAATGGGAGAGCGCAGAATTCGCCAATTGGCGAAAGCGCAATCCAACACCGCAAGAAAAGCTGAAACGCGAAGAAACGTTTGCTTAGCGGCGCCAGAGAAAGAAACTGGACAAAAGAACCTACTGCCCTAGGTTAATCAGCCATTCCGTCCGAGGCAAGCCTCTGGCAAGAGAAATTTGGGAGATTCCCGTGGCCACGCCTGGGTATCCGCCCACTTTCGGCCAAAAAGCGGATTTCCCGCCCCCTATCGGCATTCGACGCGCGACGATCTGTGGGGGTTGCGAACGATGCTTCCCGCTATGAACTCATCGAATAGCCCTCTCTCGGCCTGCGACCGAGATGCGTGTCGCACGAAGAATCAAAGAGCCAGATGTCGGGCACATTTCCGCCGCTCCCTGGGACCTGACATCGACGTGGAACGAACGCCAACCAGTCCTTCCGTCGTAGCGGCGGCGCGCCAAAGCGGAATTG
>DASXPZ010000866.1:0-8745 GCA_036493275.1 Pirellulales bacterium | reverse complement strand
GTTCCACCAAGAAGCATCGAGGATTCCCCCGACTCCGCTGATGAAAAGCTGCTCGTCGAACTTCAGATAGCGAGGCCCAATGAACAGGTCCCACTGCGAGTGCTTCTGCCCCTGCGGCAGCCGCCACTGGTAGTTGGCTTCCATTCCCCAGGTGTTGCGTTTGGTCTCCACGGTCAGCAACTTGAATTGGACCGGCAGATTCGTCAAGTCGCCGAAGTCGGCCGGTGTGTTCACGATCGCCCCGGTCGACCCATTTCCGAAACGTCCGAAGATGCCGTTGTTATTCAAGTCCGAGTCGATTCCCGCCCCATTGGGTATGAAGCCTTGCAGTGAAGTTACTCCATTGCCGGCAGGGATAGCGCTGAATGGGACGTAAACATTGGGATTGGTGTAATTATATTGGTCATTGGTGTACAACCGGAACGCGCTGAAGAAAACTCCGCGGTCCTCCTCTTGGAAACCCCCTTCCCATCGATAACCGTTCGATGGGCCGTTATTCATCCAGCCTGTGTCTTCCGTCGCATACTGCGGCAGCGTGGTCTGCGTATTCGGCGCCACGTAGTAGTTCTGCACATAAGGGTCGCCGATGATCGTCTTATGCGGCACCGAGACCGTCCAGCGAAGATAATCCCAACCCATCCACCAGCCGGTGGTGCGCGGAATACCCGCCCCGTAGGTGCTCAGATCCGGTTGCTTGAACATCTCCGGATCCGTTTCCGTTCCCTCGAAGAAGTCCGGGCCCCCCGTCTCGATTCCGCTGGGGGGCTCATGCCCTGGCTCGGGCGGGCCACTCGGCTGTTGCGGCGTGGGCGCATGCGTCAATGGGTAATGCTCGACACCCGGCTCAATGGCCAGGGCCGCGCTCACCAGAAACACCTGCATGGCCAGAGCCAAAAGCGATGATCGTATGCGACTGATCGTCATCGTCGAGATCCACCTGAGTGCCGTCTGCCGTCTTGGCGCATCCTTCCAATCCGGGAAAATCCCGGTCTGAAGGTTCGTGCCGGTAGTATCGGCCTTGCCTATCACAGGAGTTGAGTAAGAAAGGTAAACCTTGACGAAAAGATCGACCTTGCCGCCTACAAAGACATTGCCGGCGCGCAGTCAGGGGAAATGGGGATTCTGGCGATATGCTATCGCACCGAATGCTTCGGAAGGCCGGCTAAGATCGCCGGGAGATCTCAGATTTGAGGGGCGTGGCGCCAGGGACCCCCAACCGCGTCTGCTAGCACGGTTCACGCCGTCTCGGCCGAGGCCATACGCTTACCGTTCCGATGCCAGCCAAGTTCCCACCGATCTAGGACACGCCGCCAGGATCGACTATCAGGTTACTCGCAATGCAGGGTGGTTCGCAGTCGCGCGCGATCGCTTGGCGATTACGGCTTGGGGGGCGCGATGGCGAAGACCGCTTTGGCGTCAGCCCCTTGCCAGGCTCGAAAGGTGCTGTCCTGTCCGCCGGCCACGACCAGTTTTCCGTCGGGCGTGATCGCTGCCGAATACATGAAATCGCTCGCTCCCGGATAGTTGCGGACCTGCTTGCCGCTGCCGAGGCTGTGCAGGTAAACGAGCTTGTCACCGGCGCAGGAGACGGCTTCGTCGCTGGCGCCGACGAACGCCAGGCTGGTGACCTCTTTATTGAAGCCGCTGATCGTGCGGGCCTGCTCTCCCGTATCGAAGTTCCAAACCTTGATCACGTTGTCGGCTCCGCCGCTGGCCAGCGTCCGCCCCTGGGCCTGCCAGGCGACGCTCAGCACGTGATGCGTGTGCCCTTCGAAGGCTTTTGACAACTTGCCCGTCGAAAGATCGAATACTTTGACGAACTTGTCTGCCCCGCACGACGCCAGAAGCTGTCCATTCGGTGAAAAATCGATGCTGAAGATCGTATCGCTATGGGCTTCCGGAATCTCGCGAGCCAGGGCGCCGTCGGCCACGTTCCAGATCTTCAACTCGCCACTCCGCGACGGCTCGCCGCCGCCGCTCGCCAGTAACTTGCCATCGGGACTGAAATCGAGCGCGGTCACTCGATCGGCCAGCGCCGGGCTCTCGGGTCCGCCGATCGTGCGCTGCCAGGTCCAGGCGGGCTGCAATTCCCACAGCACAGTCCGTTTGTCGGCGCCGGCGGATAACAATCGGCCGTCGCCGGCAAACGCGATGCTCTGCACCGCGGCTTCGTGTCCGGCG
Source organism: Pirellulales bacterium (assembly GCA_036493275.1). GTDB lineage: Bacteria > Planctomycetota > Planctomycetia > Pirellulales > JACPPG01 > JACPPG01. The sequence continues at coordinate 6,564 of DASXPZ010000866.1, read as the reverse complement.
TAGGTGTCGAACGGCGCGCCGGTCTCGGCGCTCCAGAGATGAACGAGCTTGTCGTCGCCCGCGGTGGCGAGTTGCAGATTGTCCGGCGAGAAGGCGATGGCTCGGATCGGCTGCACGCTGGCGGCGGCTTTTTGTTTGGCGGCTTCGAGACCGGCTTCCGATTCCTTCTGCGCGGTAAGACTCGCCTCGTGCGCGGCCTTGGCGACCGGCGCGGCGTCAGTGGCGCGCTTGGCGGCCGCGTTCGACGCGACCAGCGCTTGCTCGGCGGCGGTTTTGGCAATCTCTGCCTGTTTGCGAGCCGCTTCGGCGTCGTCGGCCGCTTTCATCTTGGCCGCGAGCGCGTCGGCCGCAGCCTTCGCCTTGGCGGCCGCTTCAGCGGCGGTCTTGTCGATCGCCGCGCGCGATTCCTTGACGGCGGCGACTTGCTTCGTGGCGTCGGCCACCGCTTTCTCTCCCGCCGCCTTGGCGTCGGCCAGGAATTTATTACCGGCTGCGGCGTCCGCGGCGGCCTTGGCCTGTGCGGCCATCACGGCGATCGCCTTGGCGCTGGCGTCGGCGTCGACGATCGCCTTGTCGACTGCGGCCTTGCTCTCTTCGATCACTTTCGCGGCGGCGGCGGCTTCGGTCGAAGCCTTTTCAGCCACCACTTTTTCTTCGACAACTTTTTTCGCGGCCTCGGCCTTTTCGGTCAGTCCTTTTTCGGCCGCGGCGACTCCCTCGGTGCTCTTCTTGACCCCTTCGGCCTCGGAAGCGACTGCTTTCTCAGCGGTCTTGAAAGCGGCGTCGAGAAAGGCGACGTCGTTCTTGCGGCCGGTGATCGCGCGTTCCGCGGCGCCCACTTGGAATTGCGCGCGGTAGTCGCCCCCCAGATCCACCAGCGACTTGCCGTCCGCCACGTTCCACAGCTTGGCCATGCCGTTGGCGCCGCCGGTGGCGATCCGCGCGCCGTCGGGCCGAATGGCGACGGCTGTGATCGGCGCGCCGTGATCGAACTGCTTGACGAGCTGGCCGTCGGCCGTGTTCCACAATCGCGCGCTGCCGTCGGCGCTGCCGGAAAGAATCTGCGTCGGCGCGGTGGACAAAGTCGCCAGCGCCGTGATCGGTTGCGTATGCCCGGCGAGCTCGCGCTGCGGCGCCGCGTCCGCCACGGCGCCGCTGGTAACGGCGGCGATCGGCCACAGGCGGACGATATTGTCAGCTCCGCCGGCGGCGATCAGTGATCCATCTCCCACGAGCGTGACGGCGCTCAGCGGCGCAGGGGCGTTCACTCCTCCGGTCGCCGCGCCGTCGGCCGTTTGCCAGCCGCGGACCGTCTTATCGGCCGAGGCCGAGAAGAGCCGGGCGCCGTCGGCCGAAAACCGCAGCGCGCTGACCGCCCCGGTGTGTCCGCTCAAGGTGCGCACGGCCGCGCCAGTGGCCGCGTCCCAAAGTTTGATGGCGCCATCGTTGCCGCCGGTCGCCGCCAGCTTGCCATCGGGACTGAGGACAACGGCGGGAACCGATTCCGTCGCGATGCCATCCACGCTGAACACGCGCACGTCGCGCGGGCGACTCCACAGTTTGATCGTCCGGTATCCGCCCGAGGCGAGCGTGTAGCCATCCGGGCTGAAAGCGAGCGACTGCACCAGGTCGAGATCGGCGACGCCTGGCTTTTTGTAAATCCCCTTGCTGAGCAGTTCCGGATCGGTGAGTCGGCAGACGAGGCGACCGGTTGGGGCGTGGTAGATGTAAACCTGGTTCGCGCGACCGCAGGCGGCGTATTGACCATCGGGCGTCACGGCCACGGCATAGATCGGATTCACGCCCGGCGGCAGCGGCTGCCACTCGATGGTTTCGGCCGCGGCGGCGCCGGTTGCGCCTTGATCGATCCAGAGTTTGATCAGGCCCAGCTCTTCGCTCGAAAGCGGCTTGGCGTTGGCTTTGTTCTCAGGCGGCGGCATCATTTCTTCCTGGCCGCTGGCGCGCTTCAGGATCAGACTCTCGGCGCCTTTGCTGGCCACGGCGCCTGGCCCGGAATCGCCCCCCTTGAGAATCGATTGAGGACTTTCGAGGATCAGGCCTCCCTCTTTGGTCGTGGCGTTGTGGCAGGCGACGCAATGCTTTTTCAACAGAGGCTGAACCTCTTTGCCGAAATCGACCGGCCCTTCATGTTTGATCTCGGCAATCGCGATCGGCTTGGCGTCGTCGGCTGTGGCGGCGCAAGCGAAGGCGAAGGAGGCTAGGCACGCGGCAAGGGAGAGAGCGAATGAATATACGGAGTTGCTAAGCATGGATGTTCCCTATTTCCCTTCGACTTCGATCACGGCTGGCTGATCGACTTGAAAAGCTTGCCCGCCAAACTTGAACTTTGCACGAGCCAAAAGCGTGTGCTTGCCCGGCGCGGTCTCCGGGGCGATCGTCACGGCGAATTTTGCTTCGGCCTTGTCGGGCGGCAGGTCGAGCTTGGGCGCGGCGATCCCTTTTGATCCTTCCGGGATGATCAATTCCACTTCGACCGGTTCGGCCATGCCATAAAGCCGGGCGATGGCGATCGGAAGTTCTACCGGCGCGCCGGCCTTGACCGCCGCCGGAAGCGCCGTGACGGCGACCGTCAGCGGCGCGGCGGTGATTTTGAGGATCGTCGACGTCGACGTCTCGAAGACGTTGATGTTCTTCGGCTCGGCGGCCTTGGCCAGATCGGCGGCGCGCTTGTCGGCGGCCGCTTTCGCTTCGGCGGCGGCCTTGGCGCGGGCGGCGGCTTCGGCGGCGGCCTTTTCTTTGAGCGGTTTATCGTCCGCGGCCGCTTTGGCTTTCGCCGCGGCTTCTGACATGGTCCGTTCGGCGGCTTGCTGCGCCGCGGTGGCCGCGACGGCGGCGGCCTGGGCCTCGCTCATGGCTTTCTCCGCCGCGACCTTGGCCGAGGCCAGCGATTCGTTGGCCGGTTCTTTTTCGGCGGCGGCGCGGGCGAGCGCCGTTTTTTCGGACGCTTGTTGCGCGGCGGCGGTGGCGGCGCCAACCTTCTGCGTTTCAGCGGCGAGTGCGGCGGCGGCCCCTTGCGACGCCGCGGCGGTGTCCACTACCAGCTTTTCGGAGGCTGCCTTGGCGGCCTCGGCGGCCGTTGCAGCGGTAGCCAGATCCGCGGCCAGCTTCTCGACTACTTGCTTATAAGCGGCGGCCAGCTCCGCGCTTTGCGGATCACGCCGATACGGAACAGCGGCATTGGCCTGCAACCGCGGATTGAACGAGCCGAGCGGCGCCTTGTCGTCGATCTCCAGCACCAGCTTCGCTTCGCTCGCGTCGGGCGCGGCCATCTCGACTTTGCCTTTAACCTTCGGCGGCAAACCCAGCGGCGTTAGCGCCACGGGCTGCTTGAACTCTCCTCGGCGGACGATCTTAATCGGGATTTCGAGCTTCCCGGCGCGAGACATCTCCCACGGCTTGTCGGCGCCCAGTTCGATCAGAAACGGCGCCGTTTCGACGTCGAGGACCGAGAGCCACAGGTCTTGCGTCAGGCGTGAGACGGCCGGCTGGCCATCAGTCGACGTGAACTCGATCGACGCCGTACGGGCCGTGCGGGCCACGGGTTGCCCGGCGATCTGCGCCCGGCCGACGATCGACAGCGTTCCGGCCCAGGCCGGCGCGTCCTCGGCCGCGCGGAGCACGACCGTGGTCACGTTTTGATCGGCCGGGATGAAGGCCTTCGTCGTAGTTACCCCCGCGGGCAGCCCTTCGACCGAGAGCTCGATCTCGCCGTTGAATCCGTCGCGACGGAGCGCCACGACGTCAATCATCTCGGCTCCGCCACGCCGCAGCAGCGGATTGAGCGGAGCGGAAAGAGTCTTGTTGTTCGAGTGATAGACGGGCACGGCGACCAGGCGAAAGTCGGGCGCCGGACTGCGGATCGCCAGGGCGTAGATCATGCGCGGATCGCCGCGCGAGCCGGCGTAGAGATCGCGAACCAGCACCCGATAGGTTCCGTCTTCGGGCGCGACGAAGTGATAGCTGGGGTCATCCGTGGAGGTTTTGAACGACAGGCCGCCGGCGTTGGCCGTGGCGTCGTCGAGCTCCTGCACGTCGACGGCCGAGACTTCCCCTTTGTCGTTGCGCGTGACGCGCTCGATCAAGACGTAAGGATCAGTCGCCAGGCCGAGCCGCTGCGAGATCGCCTCGAACCAGTAGTCGTCTCCCTTTTTGGCGTCGAAGCTGACGTAATCGTAGTCGCCGCGCGGAGCGAAGCGGCCGACCAGCGTGCAAGGAGCAGTGATCTTTTGCGGCGTGAGCGGATCGTTATTCGGTTCTTGCTCGACGACCACCGGCGCGGAGGTGTAACTGATCAAGATCGGGTTCGATTCTCCTTGCGGCGAAGCAAGCCGGTACTCGAAGCCGTCGAGCGTGCTGTCGCCCGAGCGGATGAGGTTGCTGACCGCCAGGTTTTGAGTTGCCTCGCCTCCGGGCGCTTCGATTTCGACGGTCAACTGTTCCAACTGCCGCCCGCGAGCGATCATACCCGGCGCCGGGGTTCCGCCCGGCAGGTTACTGCCGTACAGGGTGTAACTGGCCTTCACGCCCGGCTGCGCGACCGGAGGAAAGATCGAATCCAAGTAGGGTCCAGTCGAGACCGACAGGCGGTAGTTGTAGTCCGCGCCGCCGCGATAGAGAAAGTCGAACAGCTTGATGACATAGTCGCCATCGGCCGGGGCCGTGAAGACGATCAGCGGATCGTGGCGGTTGGTGTCGCGGTCGGCGGCTAGCTCCTTGCCGGCGGCGTCGCTCACCACCAGCGTGGCGTCCATCTTCGACGCGATCCGCTCGGCCCAGCAGTCGAGCACCAACTTTTGGTCTTTCTTGAGCGTGACTTTGAAGAAGTCGCTGGCGTTGGCGTCAGCCGTGCCGTTGACCACGGCGCCGGGCTGAACCACGCACGCTTTTTCGGGGGAGCGATTATCGGCCGTCTCTTTTTGCTCCGGCTGAGCACTCACAACGAACGGCCGGGGGTTCGAGACGCCAAACCGGCCGGCGCAGCGCGCTTCGTACATGCCCGGCGGCACATCGGGATGAATCGCCACGGTGAACTGGTTGGGAATCGGCTGCGGGCCTTTTTCGAACGCCGTGGGGGCGCGTGTCGTTTGCACCGCCGTGATGTGCGGGTGAGAAAAAACGAGCCGGCTGGCGCCGTCGGTGTCGGCCCCGGAGGCAAGCTGCACGTCGACAATCGTTCCCACCTTTCCTCCCGCGGGAAATAACGCATGGAGCTGCGCGCCGGGAAGCTGCGCGAAGCTGGCGGCGGGGGCGAGACAGACGATCGCGAGCGCCGCGAGCCATGCCGCGCGGCAATTCATGGCGCGATGAGTCGAATGAACCGAATGATGCATGAGGAAACCCTGTTCGAGGCTGGAGCGGTCACAAGCCATTGCGACCGTTGGCGTGCTGGCAGCTCAAAGGCGGGAAAAAAGCAGGACAATACGCGCCGCGATTATTCAATCAACCTGCCGAAGCTTGGGAGCCTTCGCTCTCCCGCGCTTTCGAGCGCATGGCGGATCTAGCGACGCGGACTATCTAAATCGGTGGGTGGTTTTGAGTATCGGCCGGGGTTTTGGTGGTGGGCAATCGATCGAGTGTCGCACACTAACCCGACGCGCTAGCGAGGGTGAACCCGTCGCAGGCCCTCGCTTGCGCATCGGGTTAGTATGACGACTTCATCCACTTTGCTAGTGGTTGAACAAAAACTCCTTGGTGTTGACCAGGGCCCAAAGGATATCCTCGAAGGCTTGCTGTTTGTTTTCGCTCTTGGTCAGGTGGGCGACGGCGATCGCCATTTCATCCGCAGCCGGCTCGCGCGAATAGACGCACAGGTAAAGCTCGCGGATCTTGTCCGCCTCGCTGTGTGCTTTATCCGCCGCCAACTTGGCGGCCCGCCCGGTTCCGCTGGCCAGCTTTCCTTGCACTTCGCTCGAATTAAGCAAGTGCAGGCTCTGCGCCAGGTTGGCCTCTTGTGAGCGCTCGCACTCGCAGGCGCTGGCCGCCTCAGGCTTGCCAAAGACAGTCAGGAAGTACGAGTTGACGCCGGTGTCTGGCAATTGCACGGCGCGAGTTCCGCTGGGGAGCCCGGCGAACGCGGTGGTCGACGTTGTCACGCTATCGAGCGAATCGAGCAGCACTTCGGCCGTGAGCCGCTTGGGATAGTATCGCGAAAAGTTCTGCTTGTCGTTCAGGTTGTACTCGTTCGGCAGCGCGCTCAACTGGTAGGCCTGCGAGCGGCAGATCGTGCGGACCAGATCCTTCAGGTCGAACTTGCTGCTGATGAAGTTCTTGGCCAACGCGTCGAGCAACTCCGGATTCGAGGCCGGATTGGTAACCCGCATGTCATCTTCCGGATCGACAATGCCGCGGCTGAAGAAGTGCTTCCAGTAACGATTCACGAGCGCCTTGGCGAAGAATGGGTTATCCGGCGCGGCCATCCAGTCGACGAGCGCCTCGCGCGGATCGCGATCGGCCGAGACTTCCGAAGGGGGCGCGCCCAGGCCGGTCGGCTTGAGGACCTCGCTCGTCTTCGGATTGGTCGATCGCGCCAGGCCGCGCTTGTGA
>DASXPZ010000865.1:0-2101 GCA_036493275.1 Pirellulales bacterium | reverse complement strand
AGACCGATCATCGTGCCGCTCGACAGCGCAATTGCACGGCGGATCACGTTTTGCAACTCGCGGACATTGCCTGGCCAGCGATAGTGCGACAGCACCTGGTAAGCCTCGGGCGTGATGCCGGCCAGCGGTTTTTGCATCTCGCGGCTGTATTTGACGGCAAAATATTCGGCGAGCAAGCCGAGATCGTCGCCGCGGGCTGAGAGGGGCGGCAGGTCAATCCGCACGACGTTGATGCGGTAGTAGAGGTCTTTGCGGAATTTGTCGTGCGCCACCATCGCGTCGAGATCGCGACCCGTTGCCGCTACGATCCGCACATCGACGTCGATCTCTTGCCGACCGCCTACGCGCCGAATCCGCCGCTCTTGCAATGTGCGCAACAGCTTGGCCTGCATCAATAGCGGCAGCTCGCCTAGCTCATCGAGAAAGAATGTGCCGCCGTTGGCGAATTCGAGCAGACCGATACTGCGATTGTCCGCCCCGGTGAAGGCTCCCTTCTCATGACCGAAGAACTCGGCTTCGAGCAGATTTTCAGGAATAGCGCCGCAGTCGACCGGCACGAAGGGCCCCTCCGCGCGGCGGCTGCGACGATGGATCGAACGGGCGACCAATTCCTTGCCCGTGCCGGTCTCGCCGACGACCAGCACGTCGACCCCCGAGGCGGCCACCTGGTTGATTGTCTCGAAGACTTTGCGCATCGCCGGACAGGCGCCAAGGATGTCGTCGAAGCTATAGGGGCGTTCGATTTGACGGCGCAGCAGCTCGCGCTCGGCGCCAAAGCGGCGCTCGGCCAGCAGCCGGCCCAGCGTCGCGCTGAGTGCGCCGGGAGGAAGAGGCGATACGAGGGTCTCGACGCTATTCAACTCAGAATCCGTGACGATGGTCGACAAGGTCGCCTCGTCCGCGATCACCAACACCGGCAAAGTCGAATCGCGACGGCGCGCATCTGTCAGCAGTTCCACCGCGGCGGCCGTCGGAGGGCGCGCGGCCACCACCAGCGCGTCGACCGCGCCGTCGACCAGCCACCCACGAGCGGCGGCAGGATCGGTCTCGAATAGTGTTTCGATCCCGCCCGGCGCCACGCCATCGATCATCATCGCGTACTCGGCGCGCGTCGCGGCGTCAGCGTCGACGATCAGCACGCGAGCCTCGTTCAAAGCAACTCTCCACAGGCCGTTCGCCAGCGACCGATTGTTGACAGGTGTCCGGTGAGTTCCCCAACCATTGCACCCGAGCGGGCGATGGATGTAAAGACGGAGGCGCAAGATCCGGCGAACGAAGGATATTTTCGACGCCGCGCGCCTACTTCGGCTTCTTCTCCGCCTGCATTTCCTTCGACACTTTTTCCGCTTGGCGGAGAACTCGCATCAGGTTACCCCCCAGGATTTTGCGGATCTCGTCGTGCGAATGGCCGCGGTTAAGCAGCTCTTGGGTGATATAGGGATAGGTAGAAACGTCTTGCAACTGGTCCGGAAGCTTGGTGACCCCGTCATAATCCGATCCCAGGCCGACATGGTCGACGCCGGCGACTTTGATGATGTGTTCGATATGATCCACCAGCGTGTGGACACTGCCGGGTGAGAGTTTTTCCTGCTCCTTGTTGGTCCGCAGCATCTTGATCGCCTCGTCATCATCCTTGGCGTTGGCTTTGCGGAGCTCGATTCGCTCGGCCACCAGGCGTCCGCCGATCGCCGCTCGTTCCGGCACGATGAAGCCCGAGTAAAAGTTGACCATGATCACTCCGCCGTTCTTGGCGACTTCTTTCAAGACGTCGTCCGGCACGTTGCGCGGGTGACGCGCGATGGCAAACGCGGAGGAATGCGACGCGATGACCGGCGCCTTGGAGACCCCCAGGACGTCTTTCATCGTTTCCGCCGAAACGTGCGAGATATCGACCAGCATCCCCAGGCGGTTCATCGCTCGCACGATTTCTTCGCCAAACGGAGAAAGACCGCCGCTCTTGGGCGCATCAGTGGCCGAATCGACCCATTCGAGAGTGTCGGAGTGCGACAGCGTCATGTAACGGGCGCCCAGTTCGTAGAGCCGGGCGAGCGAATCGAGCGAATTGTCGATGGCGTGGCCCCCTTCCACTCCGATCAACGAG
>DASXPZ010000864.1:0-4418 GCA_036493275.1 Pirellulales bacterium | reverse complement strand
CGCAGGCCCTGTCTAACTGCGCCACATTCGGCGAGGAATTGTGCCCAGCCCGGCGATCAGCAATTGCGAGCCGACGAATGTGACCAGCGCCAGCGCGATCCCTTCAGTAAAGCCGTAGCTGTGCAGGCCGACCGAAAGCTGATTGACGCCGAACCACGACCAGCTTACGCACACATTGCCCAACACCGCGAGAACCGCCAGTCCGCGATCCTTGACCATGCCATCCCAACGGGCGTGCAGCACCAGCGCGTTCCACAGCACGATGATCAAGGCGCCGTTTTCCTTCGGGTCCCAGCCCCAGAAACGTCCCCATGAATCGTCGGCCCAGAGTCCGCCGAGCACCGTCCCCACGAAGCTGAAAAAGATGGCGAAGCAGATCGTGCCGTAGATCATGCGGGCCAGGTCGCTGGCGATGCGCGGCTTGAGCGAAGAAGACAGTACGCCGCCCAGGATATAAATCACGCCCAACAGCCCGGCCACGTAAGTGGTGGCGTAACCGAACGTGATGCAGGTAACGTGCGTGGCGAGCCAAAACTGCGTGTCGAGCACGGCTTGAAGAACCGTAAAGGTGTCATCGCCCGCCAGCCCAACGCCGATGCCCGGCACGCCTTCGGCGATTACCAGGGTGGCAAAGCCAGCCACGGCGGCGACGACCGATCCGATCCCCAGACGGTAGACCCGCTCCAGGATCAGCCCGAGCGCGACCGATCCCCAACCGATGAAAACGGCCGAGGAGTAAAGATTGGTCACCGGGGGCCGGCCCGAAATATAAATTCGTCCGACAAGCGCCGCGGTGTGCAAACCGAACGTAAAGACCAGCAACCAGAAGGCGGCGCGATTCAACGGCCGAGCCCAACCGAGCCAGGCCAGCGCCGCCAATGCAAATGCCACCACGTACAGCCAGGTGGCCCAGAAGAACGGCCGCGCGCGATTGAAGAACGCTTCGAACTCGATTTTTTTCGGGTTCAAGTTCTCCGGCGGATGCGCGGCCAGCCATGACTGGTACTCTCGAACGTCGCCGTTGAAGGCCTTGGCGTCTTTGCCTGCGTAATCCGCCATCGCTTTAGCGAGGTCGCTAATCGCGCGTGGCGGCTCCTGCTGCAAGAATTTCTTGCCCAGCAGCGCCCGGGAGAGCGCCTTCGAATAGGGCTCCCAGGTCTGCAAGCCCCCCTCGGGCGGAATGATGCGCGGCGGATTGATCGCCTGGATCATGCCGTCGTGCCGCTGCAGTTTCTCGATCAATTCTTGCGGCGCCTCGTCGAGGCCGATATTCGGCGGCTCGAACGCGGCCTGAAGCGTCTGGTACGCCATCACCCGATGTTCCAGCTCGATCAATTTTTTTTCGTACGCGCTTTGCAATTCGGGGCGAACTTCGTGGGCGGCGCGCAGCGCCTTCGAAAACGCGGGGTAACCGTCTCGCAACTCGTCGACCGAATAGCGATACCCCTTGCGGCGACTCAAATTGAACAGGTTCAACACTTCCAAGTTGTGGATCCGCAGCACCTTTTCCGCTTCGGCTTGGGTCGGGTCGGCAATCACGTTCAACAACCACTGGATGGCCGGCTCGCGATGCCCCTCGGCGTTGACATACGAATCCGAATCCGAAATCACGCGCAAGCTATTGCGCGCTAGCGTGTCCATCGGCTTGATGCGCCCCTGATACATGACGGGCAACTCGCCGAAAGCCTGCAAGTCGAATTGATCGACGCCCGATTTCTTTGGCTTGGCGCCGCTGGCGACCGTCATCGCGGCCAGGCCCACCACCAGGCAGGGCAACAGCCAATCGGCGATCGAAGCAGCGGCGGGCGCGGCGGCCGGCGCAGCCTTGCGCGGCGCGTGCTTGCCGAACTTGCCGGCGATCGGCGTCGGCCCGACCACCGGGTTATTCAGCGCGCTGCGACGATAGAGAAAACGCAACAGCGTGATCGAAAACTGCGCCAGCATGCCCACCAGCACAATCACGCACGCCACGTACGGAATCATCCAGCCGGTATTCGTCACCACTTGCAAGACCGTGATGTCGGTCCCTTCCGGCGCGCCGGATTGATAGAGCGTTTCGCCGGCGTAGCGCAACGGGTTGTTCATCCAAATATGGGCCGTGCGGTCGACATTGCGAGTCGGATCGACCAGGCGAATGTCGGACGAGTAATTCCGCGGAGTTTTTGTCTCGGGGTAATAGTCCGTGCGGACGTCTACCAGTTTCACCGCGTACGGCTTGTAATGGCGTTTCAACCGCAGGGCAACGTCGTACGTCTTGTCGCCGACGGTCACTTTTTCCAGCGCGCCGTCGAACGTCTGCGGAATGCCCACCAGAAAAGTGCCCAGCGGCTGGCCGGTCTGCTTATCGCTGAGGCGAACATAGGCCGACGACATGTCGACCTTGCTGTCGGTGTCGGTCCCCGCGCCCGCACGTTCGGGCTCGGCGACGAACTTCAGTCCGGTTCCGGCGTCGGCCTTGTTCGGCTCGCCCGGTTTCAGGCGGCGCAATTTGGAGTTCTGAAGAAACTCGACCACTTCGACGTCGAACGGCAATTGCGGGTCGCTGATCCGCTCTCCCTCTTTCAAGCGCGAGTTGGGGACCACCGTGACGTCGTCGACCTCATCTCCGGAAGGGTCAATGATGGCCAGCTCGATCTCTCGCAGATCTTGCGAGTAGTCGACCGTTTGCCCTTCCTGGATCTGCATCATGCCTTCTTGATGCAGGCCGTAGACCACGATCTCGTTGATCATCATCAGGGCAACGCCCGCATGGAGCAGCACGATGCCAGCGCGCTTCTGAAACAGCAGCACGCAGCCGGCCAAGAGGACGATCGAAGCGCAGAGCGCTTTGAGCAATTGCCAGAGGATGCGCATCGACGAATCGCCCAGCATGGCGCTATCGCCGTAGTAGTAGAGCCCGGCGACGGCGACACCCAGGACGCCCGCCAACACGGCCAGCCCCAGTCGCTCGATGGGGCGCTCGGCGTCCGTCTTCAGCAGGCCAAAGATCGTGGCGCCCCAGAGGACCGCCAGCCCGAGCTTGAAGCAGGTCCAAACGGTCGACCAGGGAAGGAGCGGAAGGTCCTGAACCCCTTCCTTGTTCGACCCGCTAACGATCACCAGCCAGGTGGCCAGCACGCCAACGGCAATGACCGAAATACCGCCCACGAGCCGCGCCCCGCGGGCGCGCATCTTGAACCGCAACAAATGCGCGGCGAGCAAGTTGAGCAGCATCACGCCGCCAATCGTAAAGCCGCCGGGAAACGGAAACATAAACCGCGCGGCGCCTGTGTAAAACCAGGCGCGCGGAAAAAAGACACGCGGATCGATCCAGGCCAACTGGGTGCGGAAGTATTGCTCCAACACTTTCGACATGTCCAACTCGATCTGAGCCAACGTCCCGGCCAAGATCAAGAAGATGGCCGCGGCCATCGACGCCACCGTCAGCTTGAGCGAAGCCAAAGGGCTGAGGAAATTCACGATGTCCGCCCAAGGCGAATCGGGCGCAGGTCGCACGATGCCGTGCGACGATTCGTCTTCCACGTCCTGATCAATATCCGTTGCCATCTGGGCAAATTCCGTTTGAAGTGGGTGTGCGCGGGGCGTCGCTAGGGAGAATTGGACGGCGCAGGGGCGGGGCCAGTGGCCGGCGCCGCGGCCTTAGGAGCGGGACCAGTAGAAGCGGGCCCCGTCGGAGCGGCGCCCTTCTCGCGGGGAGGACTTCCAACGCCGGGGTTTCCGCCGGCAGGGCCGCCGGGGGCGAAGGGTCCGCGCGACATGCCGTCATCGGCCTTTCGCTTGCCCGAGAGATCCACCAACGTGGCCGTGAAGGCGTCGGTCTTCAACTCTTCGACAGCGTCTGACAGCCGTAAAGGAGGCAACGGCGCCAGACTCAATTGGCTACGCCAGCGGTTGACGTTGGCCAGCACATAGGGGTCGAAATCGGCCTCGCTGCTTCCCGGCAAGACGCTCACGCTCAAGTCGAGCGGCGGGCCGCCGGCCGAGTTCGCGCCGTCGGGCGGGATATCGATCGTGGCATAGCGCAAACCGGACGAGGGGCGCTCAGTCCAACCCTCGGGCAACGTCCATTTCGGTCCGCCATCGGCTTCGTCGAAATGAGTCGACCGGACCAACTGCTTGAAACGCTCTAACTGCTGGCCCACGGGCGCCACCGGCCCGGTCAGGCGGAAGATCCAAGCCCGCTCTCCACGGGGGATGATGGCGGCTACGATCCGGTCGGTCGGTTCCGCCGGCGTTTCGTCCCTGGCAGGCTCGCCCGACAGATGGCGAAGCGACGCCTCTTTGCGCGTCTGGTAATGCCCGATCGGCTCAACGCGATCGCAACCTGATAGCGTCAGGGCGACAAGACAAGTCAACAATGCGATCAGGGCTTGGGCGTTCAAAGAGAGAGGCTCACGGGGCGGGGTTGCGCGGGTTCT
>DASXPZ010000863.1:0-7732 GCA_036493275.1 Pirellulales bacterium | reverse complement strand
GCAAAAGGTCGATTCGATGGTCGGGCAAAAGCTGCTGATCGTCGAACCTTACAAGGTCGACGGCAATAACCGCAAGCTGCTGACCGGAACGGGTCGCACGTTTGTCGCCGTCGACACCGTCGGCGCCGGCCAGAACGAAATGGTGCTGATCGTCCAGGGTTCGAGCGCTCGGCTCACGCCCGAAACAAAAAACCTGCCGGTCGACGCGACGATCATCGGCATTGTGGATAGCGTCCACGTCGATCAATTGAACGTCTACGACCGCCAGCAACCCGCCAAGAAATAACCGCTACAAGACAGCGACCGCGCTTTGGGCGTCGGTCGCCCCCACCCACCACGCTTATTTTGCAACGTAACGCATTATGCAAGCCACAGAAGCCGTCATACGGAGCGTCGTTCAAGAGGTTTTGGCCCGGATCGGCGCCGGCGCGCCGCCGGCGGTCAACGGTCGCGGTTACGCCGGCCGGTACGGCGTGTTTACCTGCGTCGACCAGGCCGTGGCCGCGGCGACCGAGGCCTTCGAGCAGCTCAGCGAGCGCACGATCGAGGATCGCAAGCGCATCATCCAGCACATCCGCCGCATTTCGATCGACCAATGCGTCGAGCTCGGCACGATGGAGATGGAAGAGACCGGCATCGGCCGGCTGGTCCACAAGATCGAAAAATTGAAGACCCTGGGAGAAAAGACGCCGGGGGTCGAGTTCATGCGGAGCGAAGTCTTTAGCGGCGATCATGGCCTGGCCGTGATCGAGCACGCGCCGTTCGGCGTGATCGGCGCCATCACGCCCGTTACCCATTCGCTTCCCACGATCACCGGCAACGCGGTCAGCATGATCGCCGGCGGCAACACGCTGGTGGTCAATCCTCATCCCAGCGGCAAGCGCGTGGCGGCCGAAGGGGTGCGCCGCTTCAACGAAGCAATCTATCGCGACCTGGGAATCGACAACCTGGTCTGCGTGATCGCCGAGCCGACGCTCGAGACCGCCAACCAGATATTCGGCCATTGCGGCATCAAATTGATTTGCGTCACCGGCGGACCGGCCGTCGCGCGGGCCGCCATGAATAGCGGCAAGCGAGCCATCGTCGCCGGGCCGGGCAATCCGCCAGTCGTCGTCGACGAAACGGCCGATCTCGACCGGGCCGCCCGCGCGATCATTCAGGGCGGCGCGTACGACAACAACCTATTGTGCATTGCCGAGAAGGAAGTCTTCGTCTGCGCCAGCGTCTTCGACGCGATGCTCGCGGCGATGGATCGGGCCGGCGCCGCGCGGCTCAATGCTCGCGAAGTCGACGCCCTGACGCGCGTCGCCATCACTAGCGTGGGCGAGGGGGACCACAAACACGACGTTCCAGCCAAAGACTTCTTGGGCAAAGACGCCGCCGTGCTGGCGGCCGGCATCGGCAAGCAGATTCCGCAAGGGACCGAATTGTTGTTCGGCGAGACCGACGAGTCGAACCCCTTTGTGCCGGTCGAACAGATGATGCCCTTCGTTCCGTTCGTCCGCGTGCGCGACGTCGACGAAGCGATCGCCAAGGCCAAATACTACGAGCACGGCTTCCGGCATACCAGCATTATCCATTCGAACAACGTGCGGAATATGACGAAGATGGGGCGCGCGTTGGACACCACTCTGTTCGTCAAGAACGGACCGTGCATGGCGTCGCTCGGCCTGGGGGGCGAAGGTTACCTGTCGTTCTCCATCGCCACGCCGACCGGCGAAGGAGTTACCACGCCGTTGACTTTTACTCGTGAGCGCCGCTGCTCGCTGATCGACGATTTGCGAATTCTCGGCAAGTAGCCCGCGGAGATTGAACAATACCGATTCGACCCCATTGTTCTTCGACCTCATTCTTCTGTAGCCGGGGTCTCCGACCCCGGAGAACGAAGGGAAGAGGCGAAAACGAAGACCGGCCTCACAGAGGCCGGCTACAGACAAAGACAACTGCAAACGAACCACACAGATCGGACAACCAAGTGAACCTGGGAGTAGTTGTCGGCACGGCCACCGCCACGCGCAAGCACCCCTCGATTCAGGGCGTGAAGCTACTGGTCGTGCAAATTTTGATGACAGACAACAAATCACCGGATGGCGACCCCGTGCTGGCTGTCGATCAGTTGGGCGCCGGGCGCGGCGAGACGGTGCTGCTAAGTAGCGACGGCGCGTTCACGCGCAAGTTGCTCGGCAGCGAAGCGACGCCGGTTCGCTGGAGCGTAATCGGGATACAGAACTAATGCTCCGCGCGGTCGATATCGAAGAAATCGTTCGTGCGGTGCTAAAGCAATTGCAAGGGGAGCCGCAACAAGCAGGGATAGCGCCATCGGACAACCGCACACTGGAACTTACGGACAAACTCGTGACCCTCGCCACGCTCGAAAATCGGCTGATCGGCATAGATCGTGTGGCGCTCCGCGCCGGCGCCGTCGTCACGCCGGCTGCGCTCGATGAATTGCGCAGCCACGGCGTCACGGTTGTTCGCGCTGCCGCCACGGAAGCAACCCCGGCGACGCGCATCATGTTGACAATCGGAGTGGCCGAACTTGCCGACAAGGCTTGCGACGTGCCGGCTTTGATTGCATCACTGAGTAAAAGCGATTGCGCCGTGGAAAGAATCGCCCAAACGGGCCTGGCGAGTGTCACCGCCGAACTGTCGGATCATGCGGCCCGCAACGGACGGCCGGCGCTACTGCTCACGGCTCGACCGACGGCGGCCGCTTGCCTGGCGAACCGCCGGCGCGGCGTGCGGGCTGTTGGCGGAAAAGACGCGCGGGGAGTGCTCGAAGCGATCCAGGAATTGGCCGCGAACTTTGTCGCGGTCGACCCCGCGGCGCTTTCGGCATTCGAGCTGCGTCGGCTGGTGAGTGAATATTGCGCCCACTGGCCCCGGCCGCTGCCAAAAGAGATCGATTGAACGGATGAGAAGTCCAAGACCACCGTTGAAGTAGGATCTTCCACACTAACCCGAAGCGCAAGCGAGGGCTCCGCGTAAACGAGAGACCCACGCACGAAGAACCCTCGCTGGCGCGTCGGGTTAGTGATCGAAGCATGAAACCAAACTTGTAACACAAGATCGAGATCGACCATGCGTATCGGCCTGGTGATCGGCAATGTGACGATGAGCCGCTTCCATCCGACGATTTCGGGCGGGGCGCTTCGGCTGGTGTTGCCGCTGAATTTAGACGAACTGACCGACGCCGCCACGCCCGCGGCCGAAGCGATCGTGGTCTACGACGATCTCGGCGCCGGGCCGGGGAGCCAGATCGCCTTCAGCGAAGGGGGCGAAGCGGCCCAGCCATTTTACCCAGAAGATAAACCGGTCGACGCCTACAACGCGGCCATCCTCGATACGATCGACGTCCGCAGCGTCACGGCCGTGCAATAAACCGAACCTGACCCAATCCACTGCAACATAACCCCTCCTCATTTCGAGCCTGCCATGAATGTCCACAAATTAAAGCAAGAGATCTGCGAGATCGGCCAACGGGTTTACAACAAGGGCTTTGCCGCCGCCAACGACGGCAATATCACCATCCGCATCAGCGAGAACGAAGTCCTCTGCACTCCCACCATGATCTGCAAAGGCTTCATGAAGCCCGAAGACATTTGCAGCGTCGACATGGAAGGAAAGCAGCTCTCGGGCAATCGCAAGCGGACGAGCGAAGTCCTCTTGCACCTGGCGATCATGAAGGAGCGGCCTGATATCAAGAGCTGCGTTCACTGCCATCCGCCTCACGCCACGGCGTTTGCCGTCGCGCACGAGCCGATTCCGCAGTGCGTGCTGCCCGAGGTCGAAGTCTTTTTGGGGGACGTGCCAATCACGGCCTACGAGACGCCGGGCGGCCAGAAGTTCGCGGACACGGTGCTGCCGTTTGTGAAGAAGACGAACATTATCATCCTGGCCAACCACGGCACGATCAGCTACGGCGAATCGCTGGAGCGGGCCTATTGGTGGACCGAAATTCTCGACGCCTATTGCCGGATCCTGCTCCTTTCGAAGCAGCTTGGCCGCGTCTCTTACTTCACCGAAGGTCAGACTCGCGAACTATTGGACCTGAAAAAGAAATGGGGTTTCAGCGACGCGCGTTTGGAGCCAGGCATGGAGAATTGCGATATCTGCGCCAACGACGTCTTCCGCGATAGCTGGAAGGCAGGCGGCGTCAGCCGCAGCGCGTTCGACGCCCCGCCCCCCATGCCCGGCCGCGGCGCTTCGCCAGTGCAATCAGCGGCGCCGGCAGGCAACGCCGATCAAGAGGCGCTGGTGAAAGCGATTACCGAACGCGTGCTGGCGGCGTTGAAATAAATGAAAGAGAAAACGTCCCGGGTGAACGACGTGTCTGGTAAGGCAAGAGCTTCCGGGAGGGCGAAGCTCCTGCTGAGCCGCGAAGCGCATTCGGCATCGTCTTCCGGCTGAACGCAGAATGAACACTCAACATTTCAGCATTTAATGAACACCCGGCGCCGTAACTTCACACAAAAACGGCTCGGCGGGAGCCTCGCCCTCCCGGATCGTCAAACGAACCGAACGGCGTCTAAACAGTTTTCACATCACATCCGACGCGGAAGCGTCGAACCAAGAATATGAAAGTCTCTATTATCGGCGCGGCTGGCCTGGTTGGTTCTTGCACGGCGTTTGCCTTGCAGATGGGCCGGATCGTGCGCGAGATTGCCCTGATCGATCTAAACGCCGAAGCCGCCGCCGGGCAAGCGCTCGACCTGGCGCACGGCGGCCCGCTAGTGGCCGATCAGCGAATTTACGCCGGCGGCTACGAACAGATCCCCGATAGTGACGTGATCTGCATCACCGCCGGCTTGCGCCGCAAACCGGACGAAAGCCGGCTCGACCTGATCAACCGGAACGTCGACTTGTTCATCGGCATCCTGGACGACGTTCGCAAAGCAGGGCACAAAAAAGACGCCATAGTGCTCGTCGTCTCGAATCCGGTTGACGTGCTGACGTATCTGGCGGCGCAGCGCCTCGACTTGCCGCTGACGCAAGTCTTGGGACTCGGCACACAGTTGGACACGATTCGTTTTCGTAGTCTGATCGCAACGGCCCTCTCGGCGGCGCCGACGCAAGTCTCGGCCGTCATCCTGGGCGAACATGGCGATAGTATGGTCCCCATTTGGTCGAGCGCCACGGCCGCCGGGCTGCCGTTGGAGAAGTTCCCCGGTTGGACGCCTCACCTGGCCGGCGAGTTGTTCACCCGCACCAAAGGCTCGGGCGCCGAAGTGATCAAGCGCAAAGGGGGCGCCGGGTTCGCCGTCGGAGTCGCCATTGCCGAAGTCATCGAATCGATCGCGCTCGATCGCCATCGGCTGCTGCCAGTCTCAACGGTGCAACAAGGTTGCTACGGCATCCGCGACGTGGCCCTCTCGGTCCCCACCGTCGTGGGGCGCGCGGGAGCGATCGATCGCGTCGAAATCGAACTTTGGCCGAAAGAAGTGCAAGGCCTGCGCAAAAGTGGACAAGTGCTGCGAGAGACGGTTGACACCGTGCTGGCCCGCGTTGGAGCCGGCGCTCGAAAATAGAGAAAGAGTATTGATTGCTCACTGGCCACTTAGAAATTGGCGGTTGAAGACTCCCTGAGATCAGCCCGCAGTCCAACAAAGTTCAACATGCAGAAGTCGCTCGATCAAAAGCTGGCCGCCATTCACGCTGATCCGTCCGGCGCGCGCGACTTTATCATCGCAGACGCCAAAGACGCCGATATGGCCTTCGGCGTCGGCGCCCCCGGCCACTCGCCCGAAATGCACGCGGGCGAAGTCCGCTTTCGCACCCTGGCTGAATATCGCGGGCAGATCCGCCAGATCGTCCAGCAGGGAAAAGTCGACGTCATGCTGATGTCGGCCAGCACTTGCGATCAACTGGCGATCGCGGAAGGTCTGTTCGACAACAGCCACGTCACCCCCGCCGCCCGCGCCAACGACACGAGCGACATCTTCGTCTTGCGCGGGGGTCATTATATCCAGGAGCCGTCGCGCCCCTTTCGCACCGCGGCCATCGACCACATTCAATGCGGCCATTTGGATTGCTCGCCCGAAGAACGACAGCGCGGCGCCAATCTCGGCCTCTACAGCATCACGTTCAACAATCGGCTCGACGAAGACCTGGCGTCGCTCGAAGAGTACGGACGCTTCCGTCGCGAGGCCGAGGCCAAGGGCTTTCGCCACTTCCTCGAAGTCTTCGATCCGAACGCTCCGGCGAATCTCTCGCCCGACGAGACGCCGCGATTTATCAACGACGCCATCGCGCGGACGTTGGCTGGCGTAGCCCAGGCCGGGCGGCCGGTCTTCTTGAAGGTCGTCTATCACGGCCCGCGGGCGATGGAAGAGCTGGTCGCCTACGATCCGGACCTGGTGCTCGGCATTCTCGGCGGCGGGGCCGGCACAACGTACGACGCCTTCAAACTGATCGCCGAGGCGCAAAAGTACGGCGCCCGCGTGGCACTGTTCGGCCGCAAGATCAACCAGGCGGAATGTCAGTTGGCGTTTGTCGAGTTCCTGCGATTGATCGTCGACCGTGTGATTTCGCCCGAGGAAGCGGTCAAGGCGTACCACGCCGTGCTGGCGAAGTTGCAAATCAAGCCGGCGCGATCACTCGCCGAAGACCTCACCTTGCAGACGGCCGTGATGAGTTACGGCGGCAGCGGCGCGGTCAGCGTGCCGGCGGCGATTCCCGGCAATAGGTCCACGCTTGAAAAACCAGCAGCAAAAAGCGGCGATTGTGGTTGCGGCTGCAAAGGTGAGAAAGCGGCCCAGTCCGAAGCTTCTCTGTCCAAGGCGGCTGGCGTGTGTGGTTGCAACGACAAGCATCCGCCGCGGATAGAGCGCGCGAACGATTCTTCCCCGGCAACGAATGGGCCTCTGCCCAACTTCGCCAGCATGACGCAGGCAGAAAAGCTAGCCTACAACCAACGCGAACGCGATCGCGTCTTCGGACCGTAGGCGCGTGAGCCGCAAGGCGCTAGCCGCGGGTTCTTTGTGTTTCGGCGTCACTTCAGTAGGAACGGAGGGCTCGCGCCGAATCGACCTCAATGAAGAATTTCTAGGCGTTTTGAATTCACTAACGATCCTTGGACACACCGGCGGCCCATTTCACAAACTCGTGGCATCCGGTGATGAAGCCGACGACCTCTGAACCATCCGATTTGTGAGTGAACGTATCTGCGGCAAGCACGCCAACAAAGGGCCAGGTTACTAGTTCCCCAATGTGGTTCTTGTAAGAGTGAATCGGCTCCGCTTTTATCTTCGATTCGATTTCTCCTAAAGGAGTCCGCTTCGAGATAGCGAACCTGAATGTCGATCGAGTCGCTTGGAGTACCCGCGATTTCGCAGCGGTACGCAATGATAGCGAGCCAGGGGCAGCGGGGTGGAGCGTCCATGCGGCTAACTTACCATGCACGAAGAACCCGCGGCTAGCGCCTTGCGGCTCACTGGCGTAGATCCACCGCCCGTTTGCCAATCGTCCCGGCTGCCGCGATAATTCTTTCTGGCAATGGTTCGGTTGTTTGTTCGCTCCGGAGGCTTGATCGTGCTCGATGTTCTGGTCGTTGCGCCCCATCCCGATGACGCCGAATTAGGCATGGCCGGCGCCATCATGCGTTTCAAGGCCGAGGGACTGCGGGTCGGCGTTCTCGATCTCACCACCGGCGAGCCCACGCCGCACGGCACGCCCGAGCTGCGCGCGAAAGAGACCGCCGCCGCCACCCAGATCTTGGGGATCGACTGGCGGC
>DASXPZ010000862.1:0-1836 GCA_036493275.1 Pirellulales bacterium | reverse complement strand
CGAACGAGGGGGTTCGGCGCGGGGATTCTTTCTTTCGGAGTCCCGGCCTTCAGCCGCTCGATTATTTCGGCAGCCCGTTCGGCGAAGTTCTCCCTCGGCAGCGCGGCCAGTTCTCGCCACGGCGCAAAGACCACGTCGGCCGGCTTGGTCACGCGCGCCACGAAACCTTTCCAGCGCGCCACGATTGGCGGGCGAAGGTCTTCGGGATTGTACGAGAAATCGGCGTCGTCCGGCAAAGACTCCTTCATCGTGTCGACGACCACCTGGCAGAGATAATCCTTGACGCGCGAGCGCAAGCTGGAGGTCAGTTCGCGCAGCTTCGACTCGCGAAAGTCTTGCAGCTTCTTCTCGCGCTCGGCCAGCTCCCCGAGATACTTGGTGTAGGCCTCCCCTTCCTGCGGCTCGCCCAGCAGGGGCGGCTCCGCCGGCTCGACGCTGCTGGCAAAGACGCCGTAAAGCGAATAATAGTCGTCGTGCGGAATCGGGTCGTACTTGTGATCGTGGCAGCGGGCGCAGGTGACGGTCAGCCCCATCAGTCCGCGCGTGACGACGTCGATTCGGTCGTCGATGATATCATGAATGTTGTTGCTGAAGCGGCGGCCGACGGTCAAAAAGCCCATCGCCGCCAGCGCTTTCTTATCCGCGCCGTTCAATTGATCCGCCGCGATCTGCTGCCGCACGAATTCGTCGTACGGCAAGTCTTCGTTGAACGCCCGAATCACGTAATCGCGATAGGTGTAGGCGTACGGGTAGCGGCGATCTTCGGTGAAGACATAGCCCTTGGTGTCCGAATAGCGGGCCACGTCGAGCCAGTGGCGCCCCCAGCGCTGGCCGTATTCGGGCGAGGCGAGCAAGCGATCGACCAACTGCGCCGTGGCGTCGGGCGAAGTGTTGCTACAGAACTCGTCGACCTCGGCGGCCGTCGGCGGCAGGCCCACCAGGTCGAACTTGATGCGCCGCAGGAGCGTGCGGCGATCAGCCGGCGGCGAAGGACGCAGGCCATTCTTTTCGAGCTCGGCCAGGATGAAGCGATCGAGCGGTTCGGCGCACCAGCCGAGGTCGGCCACCTGCGGCAGTTCCGGCTTTCGCACCGGTTGATAGGCCCAGTGGGTCGCCTTCGCTCGTTCGGCCCGCGCGGCCATCGTTTCAGCGGCCGAGGCCGCGGCGGAGCCACCCCACGGCAGCCCTAACTTCACCCACGCGACCAGCAGCGCCTGATCTTTTTCTTCGAGCTTCCCTTCGGGCGGCATTTGCACGTCGCCGTCATAGCGAACGGCGTGGATCAGCGGGCTGCGTTCGGGCTCGCCCGGCACGACGATCGCTTTCTCGCCATCGCTCCCTTTGAGGACCGCGTCGCGCGAGTCGAGCCGCAGGCCGGCCTCTTGCTTTTCGGGTCCGTGGCAACTGAAGCAACGGGCGACCAACATTGGCCTAACCTGGCTTTCGAAAAATCGCTCGGCCTCGGCCGGATTGGCCGGCGCCGCGGCGTCGGCCGCGCGCGCCCGATCGCCCAGCGCGCACGTCAGATGCGCAGTAAGGCAAACCAGCGGGAGAGCGCGCAGCAAGAGCATCAAGATCGGTTCCTCTTCGTCCCTGTACGCAAACCACGGCAAGGCGGCTCACGAGGGCGACGTTACTCTGCAAAGGCATGGCGGGCGCCGGTTGGCGGGTGTATTGGTGCGACGCTACCGCGTCGGGCGTGATGGACCGGGCTCGCGATGCGAACTCTGACCGATCGCGAGAACGCCGCAGCAAGCGACCCCGCCCCGCCAGCCGGCGAACCGGCGGGTCTGAGGGAACGCATGCCTGGATTCTAATGGGTGGGGGGTGGGTGTG
>DASXPZ010000861.1:0-5650 GCA_036493275.1 Pirellulales bacterium | reverse complement strand
CCTTATTGCGCGTGGCGGACAATCGAGGTTCTTTTTTTTGCATCGAAGGGCCCATCGACTCATCCTCGCCGTCGCCGTCGTCGTCATCGACGTGTTTCGAGAGCGAGGAGAACGAACCGCCTATAAACCCGCCATACTCTCCGTACAGCGTTTGCACCTCGAAGACAGTTCCTTGAAATTCGCGGCTCCATCCGGGGCGTTCTTTGCAAGCCGCGATGGTAATTCTGTGCTTGCCGAACAGGGCGCTCAATTCGTCGTCTTTCCAGCCATCAGCGACCAGAAGCAGCAAGTTCGGCCCGGATCGCCTATTCGCCATCGAAGTCGTCTCGCTCACCTCTACCGCCGCGCCCGCGGGTGCTTCAGCGGCAGCCACGCGCCATTCTGGTTGCTGCTGGCCACGCACTGTTGAATGAAATACATCCCTTCGACGCCGTCGTTGACGTTCGGATAGATCGTGTTGGTCGCCTCGAAAGCCTCTCCTGCGGCGCGGAGCGCCATGTTGTCGTAGGCAAAACGATAGACGTTCGCAAACGCCTCGAAGAACGCCTCCGGGTGGCCGCTCGGCAAGCGGCAGGCCGCCGCGCCGCTGGCGTTCATGTAAGCGGCGTTCGGATCGCGCGTGTAAACGTTCAATGGGTGGCCATTGCGGCGATAGAGGAGCTTGTTCGGCTCTTCTTGATGCCATTCGAGCGAGCCCTTCGAGCCGTCGACCTCGATAAACAAATCGTTCTCGCGGCCGTGGCTGATTTGCGAAGCCGTCACCGTGCCCAGCGCGCCGTTCTCGAAGCGGATCACGGCGTGGCCGTAGTCGTCCAGCTTGCGCCCCTCGGCGAAGATCTTCAAATGCGAGCTGACCGTCTCCGGCAGCAAGCCGGTGATGTAGCGCCCCAGGTTGTAGGCGTGCGTGCCGATATCGCCAAAGCAGCCGGCCGCGCCGCTCTTGCTTGGGTCGGTCCGCCAGGCGGCTTGCTTCTGCGATTCGTTCTCCAGCCGCGTGCGCAGCCAGCCCTGAATGTAGTTCGAGCGAATGGCGTTGATCTCGCCGAGCTCGCCGGAGAGGACCATCTCGCGCGCCTGCCGCACCAGAGGATAGCCGGTGTAGTTGTGCGAAACCGCAAAGACCACGCCCGAGCGGTCGACCATTTTGGCCAGTTCTTCGGCCTGCGCCAGGTCGAACGTCATCGGCTTGTCACAGATCACGTTGAAGCCCGCCTCGACCGCCGCCTTGGCGATGGCAAAATGCGTGTGATTGGGGGTGGCGACCGAAACGAAGTCGATCCGTTTGTCGACCGGCAGCTTCAACTCCGAGGCGATCAGCTCGTCGATCGAGCCGTACGCCCGCTCGGGCGGAATCGCGTAATCGGGCGCCGAGGCCTTGGCCTTGGCCGGATCGCTCGACAGGGCGCCAGCAACCAGCTCCGCGCGATTGTCGAGCACGGCGGCAGTGCAATGGACCCGGCCGATAAAGGCCCCCTGGCCGCCGCCCACCAGGGCCATCCGCAGTTTACGGTTCAAAGGGGCGTTGGTCGGCATCGCACGGTTCTCCTACTTCAGTTGGGCAGTGATAGCAGCGCGGCAAGACGATGCTAATGGCTTCATATGGTTCCGGACCATGCCGGCGCAGAACGCCAGCAGCTAAGGGAGCTAGTTTAACGTTCCGCCAAGCCCTCGGTCGAGACGCCCCCGTGGCGGAATATGCCCATTTTCCTCCCATTGCCCCAACGAGTCGTAAGTGTGCCACCTGCCGGCTTGCCCAGCAGTGCAAGGGCGAATCGGGAAAAGACGATCGAACGGCTTGCAAGCCAATCTGGCGGCGATCGGCCGATCTCGGTACGATCCGCGCGGTGGGGGACGAAGCACTTTTTTCTTGAGGCAGAGCATGCGTCAGTCACTCACTCGATCGTCCGCAATTCTATTGGGCGCCGGCCTCGTTGCCGGGCTGGCCTTGGGGGGATTCTTCACCCGTTCCCCAATGCACGCGGTCGCCACAGATCACTCCGAGAACTTCACGATCGCCACGGGCGCAGTGGACGACGAGTTGGAAGCGGTCTTCTTCCTCGACTTTCTCAGCGGCAGTCTGAAGGCTGCCGTCCTCAGCACGTCGACCGGACGGTTTACGTCGATGTACGAAACCAATGTGATGAATGACCTGGGAGTCAACTCAGCGCAAAACCCAAAGTTCCTGATGGTCACCGGCACCGCCGGCCTACGGAAGACAGGCGCCAACATTCAGCCGGGCAACGCGGTCGTTTATGTTACTGAGGTCACCACCGGCCGCGTCGCCGCGTACGCCGTCCCCTGGACGCGCGGCCAAGCCACCGCCACCTCCGCGGTTCGCGGAGCGCTCTACAAGCTCGACGTGCTGCAATTCCGGGCTGGGGCAATTCATTAACCGTTGTTCTTCAGAACGATCTCGCCTGTCACATTCTTGTGACCGCAAGCCCGTTGCCGTGGCGCGCAGCGTTAGTCCTAGCGGCCCATCTAGTTATGGCGCCGGGCGCCCGAAGTTCTGGCCAGCGAGCTCGTCGCGCCGATGCGAAGCGTCGCGAATTCGCTCGGCGCCTATTGCTTGACCGCCAGGATTTCTTAAGTTACGGCCTGAATTAGGCTTGCGTGCCTGGCCCGACGATTTCTACGCCCACTTTGCCGGCTCGGCACGCGCGTTGCATGAGAGGGAAATCGGCATCCGACTGTAGCGGATGAGGCGGCCGACAAACATTTTCGTTGTCGTGCAGAATTAAGAAAAGGGACTGAACCATGAAGAAGATCGAAGCGATCATCCGCCATTTCAAGTTGGAGGATGTAAAGAACGCCCTGAGTGAAAAAGGGGTTCACGGAATGACGGTCACCGAGGTCCGCGGTTTCGGGCGCCAGAAGGGCCACACCGAGACGTATCGCGGAGCGGAGTACGCCGTCGACTTCATCCCCAAGGTGAAGCTCGAAGTCGTCGTCGCCACTGCGGACGCGAAGAGCGTCATCGACACCATCGTCAGCAAAGCCCGCACGGGCCAGGTTGGCGACGGCAAGATTTTCGTCAGCGATCTGACCGACGTCGTGCGGATCCGCACGGGCGAAACAGACCACTCGGCGGTCTAAGTCAAGTCAGAGGGCTCTTCCAAGCGTTCTGAGCATTGGAACGATTCGATGTTGGCGAGTTGCGTTCGCACGCCCTGCGAGCGGATTCGTTCGACGAACAGAGCCACTTGGAGAGCCTCGGATAAATTGTGCTGAGCGAAAAACGTCCGCGGCTTGCGGACGTTTTTTTTGCGCGCAGCGCCAGTGTAACCACGAGATCACAAGCAACAAGGCTCATCGCTGCCGCGCACAGCAATCGACGGAAGTTAAAACAACTTCCAAAATCGCTGCGCAAACGATTCTTCAGGCACAGGGGGCTGCCCGCCGTTGACGAATTCGCGCCAGGCCCCCACATCGCCGCCGTAATCCCGGCCTGACGCCTCTTTCAACGAGAGCATGACCCGATGCTGCATGGCCGGATCGGGATCGTCGAGCGCATGGCCCAGCGGGGCGATTGCATTCGGATGGGCCACCTTGCCCAGGCCGCGCGCCGCCGCTAACCGAACGTCGAGACTTTCATCATGCGCAAGCGCCGCGCCCAGGATTTCGGGCGCCTGAGGTCCGCCGCGCACGCCCCACGCCTCGCAGGCGGCGATGCGGACGTTGTGGTCCTTGTCTTTGACGCCGGCGGCAAGCACCTTTCCGGCGATGTCAGTCTTATAGACGGCCAAAGTGCGCAAGATCTGCCCTCTGAGCATCGGATCTTGTTCGTTGGGAATGCCGTGGGCCAGCTCAGCGGAAACCTTTTCTTGCATCTCCGGCGTCATCGCCGGCCCTTTTTTGGTCAGCTCGCGAAGCTGCTCTATTTTGTCCTTAGGCGTCAAAACCTTCGGACCGGAGTCATCTTCTTCTTTGGCCAGCCCCGTCCAGGCGGGCCATGTCATCTTCGGCGCGCTGGCGCACCCCAGGCATGTGGCAAGCCACAGCCCAATCGTGGGCGCTATCAAAAAGATAAAACGAGAATTGCGCATCGACAGGTCCGCGGCGCACTAAGCGCGCAGTGATAACCGCCCCTCCGAAAGAAGTGAGGCCGGACTATACAGGCCCCTGCTGACCACGCCAAGCCGAAATGCCCGACGATTTTCGCGACAAGCGGAGGGCTGCTAGCAACACCGGCTTACTTCGTAGCGGCCAACGGCAATTGATCCAGCCGCGCTGTGAACTGTTCTTCGCCGACCGTAATCTCCAAGCCGATCTCGACCGCCCAAGCCGCCAGTGGGCCGAAATCGTAGCTCGCCAGCTTGACCAGATCCTT
Organism: Pirellulales bacterium; assembly: GCA_036493275.1. Classification (GTDB taxonomy): domain Bacteria; phylum Planctomycetota; class Planctomycetia; order Pirellulales; family JACPPG01; genus JACPPG01. The sequence continues at coordinate 1,320 of DASXPZ010000861.1, read as the reverse complement.
ATGCGTGCAGACAAGCGCGCCGGCGCCCAATTGTTTGGCCCAGGCCGATAGCGCCGTGGCGTCCGCAGCCGAGTAGGCGTGGTGATCCGGAAACTCTCGCAGTTCGAGAACGTTGTATCCACACTCGACGAGCGTATGGCGAAACCCGGCCGGATTGCCGATGCCGCAGAAAGCCGCCAGCGGCTGACCCACCAATGACGCCAGCGACGCCTCGCTGCCGCCTGAGCCGCGCAAGCGCACCGGCGCGTGACGCATTTCGATCCAAGCCGCCTGCGGCGCGTAGCCGAGCGCGATCGCGCGGATTCGGGCGCGCTCCGCCGCGTCGACCATGTCCGCGCGCGACAGCGCAATCACGTCGGCCCGTCGCAAGCCCGAGAGCGGCTCGCGCAGCGTTCCGCGCGGAAAGACGTGCTCGAAGCCAAACGGCTCGACGGCGTCGAGCAGCACGATATCGAGATCTCGCGCCAGCCGGCGATGTTGAAAGCCATCGTCGAGCAAGATCGTCTGCGCGCCCAGCTCAGCGATCGCCTGCTGCGCGGCGGCCACGCGATCCGGATTCTGCAAGTGGGGGACGCCTGGAAGCTTTTGCGCAAGTTCCAGCGCTTCGTCGTTCTGTTCGCCGGCGGCCGCGCCGTAACCACGGCTGACCAGCGTGACCTGCATGCCGCGCTGTTGCAAATGGCCCGCGATCCACGCCACCAGCGGCGTTTTGCCCGTTCCTCCCATCGACAAATTGCCGACGCTGATGACCGGAACCGCCACGCGGGTCGCCGGCGTGTAGCCGCGGTCGTAGCCATAGTTTCGCCAGCGGACCGCTAGCGTGTAGGGAACCTCAACGCTCGCCAGCAAACACCGCGCGAGCGCGCCGCTGGCGCCGCGCCGCCGGCCGCTGACAATCGCACGAAACTCGGCGGGACTGAGAATCAAAGAGGCTCCCTGCGCTCGATCGATTTTGGTGCGCCACTGCTGGCTCGTCCAGCACTGCAAGAAGCGCGGCGAGGACGCTTGCAAATGATAACGAAAGCCCGCGGAGCGCCATAGCGCTCGCTCAAGACAGAGAATGACGAACTCATTAAAATCGCAATCGATTGCGGGACTCTTCGAGGGAAGCCTTTACATTGGCTCTCCGGGGTCAAAGACCCCGGCCACAGAAATGGGCAATCCCGACAAGCGAGTTCTTAGCCGATGATCTCGTTAATCACCTGACCATGCACGTCGGTCAAGCGGCGATCGATGCCGTTGTGGCGAAAGACAAGTCGCGAATGGTCGATGCCCAACAGTCGGAGCATGGTAGCGTGGACGTCGTAACAGTAGGTCGGC
>DASXPZ010000860.1:0-5788 GCA_036493275.1 Pirellulales bacterium | reverse complement strand
TGTTTTAGCCCAGACGGTCAATTCTTGACCGCTACAACGACGATGGGCACGACGCAATGGCAATGCGAGTCGTGGCAGAAACTCCGCGAGATATCGTATCACTCGATGGCCGCGCCTTATTCGCCCGATTCGAAGTGGTTCGCCTGCGAAACGCATGACGCCATCGTCGCCCTGTGTAATTCGGATTCGGGGAAGCCTCGCGCCATGCTGCTAGGCCATATCGGCACAATTGAAGGTCTGGCGTTCTCGCCGCAGGGCTCGAAATTGGTCACGGGGGGCTCGGACAACCTGGTATGCGTTTGGGACGTCGGCCAGGTCGCTACGAGTTCGGAGACAGGTAACTCGGATAGCGTGGAGATGATTGTTCCCGATCGTCTCACGGGGCATACGGATCGCGTGATGGGAGTCGCCATCTCGCCCGAAGGTAATCTGGCCGCATCGGCAAGTTTCGACAAGACGGTCAAACTCTGGGATTTAACGGTTCCGATCCCTGGGGCATGTTTGCTTCAATGCGATGTCGTGACTTCACCTTGGGGGGCCATCTCTGTGGCCCTCTCGGCCGATCTGTCACAACTGACGGTTATTGGCGCGAAAAATACGGCGATCGTTTGGGATGTGAACGCGGCGCAAAAAGTGTCGGAGTTCCGCTTCCCCCCCGGCAATCACCGATCGCTCTCACCGGATGGCCAACGATTGATCAACGTCGACACGCAGAACAAGTGGATCGCCGTCTCCGAAGTGGGTGATCCAGAAGTGAAGCGATTCCCAATTTCCGAGATTCGAGGGCCCCTGGAGGTTTTGTTCTCGCTCAACTCGCAGACGATGGCAATCAAGGACTCGAACGGACAATTGCAGATCTGGGATCTTGCCAAGGGACGCGAAATCTATTCGGCTGCTCTTCCGGGATCCGAGGGCCCTGTTTCCAGTGGCCAATTCCACTTGGAAGATTACACGGTGGCATTGTCTGATCGAGGTGAGCAGCTATTCCTATCGAGAGAGGAAACGCAGATATTCGACTTGGGAACTGGTCAGAAGCGCTATGAAAACTTGCCGTTTCGCGCTCTCAGCAATGCGGTGCTTTCTCCCGATGCGTCCATTGTAGCGGTAGGCACGAACGGCAGTGTCATCGAACTGAGGGATTGTGCAACTGGCGCCGAGTTGCACATGTTGCGCACTCCAGGCTCGATCGAGCGCGTCGCATTCACGCCGAATGGCCGCACGGTTGTCACGCTACTTCATGATGGGAATCTCATCCTTTGGCACGTGGCGACCGGTCAGGAAATAGGACGGTTCAAAATGCCGGAGGGAATGTGCTGCGCACTACGATTTTCCGACGATGGCGCCCGCCTGGGAGTCGTTACCAAGCCAGTAGGAACGGAGACGGTCTCGTTGTACGTCTGGCCCGCCGCCAAGCGAAAAGATTAACGGCAGTCGCAGCCGAACCAAACTCTGTCAGGGCTGACTGTCGCCAACGCGCAGCGAGCTACTTGGCCGCTTAGGTTTCCTTGACGGCGCCGCGGCGCTCGCGGAGCTTAACGGCCTTGCCGATGCGGTCGCGCAGGTAGTACAGCTTGGCGCGCTTCACGATGCCCGACCGCTTGACTTCCACCTTGGCGATCCGTGGCGAATGGAGCGGGAACTTGCGCTCCACGCCTTCTCCCTGCACGATCCGGCGGACGACGAACATCTCGCGCGAGCCCGATCCGCTGCGGGCGATCACCACGCCGTTGAAGATCTGGATCCGCTCCTTTTCGCCTTCCAGAATTCGCGTGTGCACGTCGACCGTGTCGCCAATCGCGAAGGTGGGAACCTGTTCGCGGAGGCTCGATTTTTCGACTTCGTTGAGTAATTGCTGGCTCATCGCCGTAGTCCCTTTCTAAATGGTTTGCCGACCGCTCGCTGCGAGGCTCGGCGAAGCCTGTTGAATGACAGTTAGTAGTTGGTTCTTAAAGTTCGCTAGGTTGTGTGGTTGCGTGTTCCGTTTTCGGCCGGCCGGGTTTCGTCGGCCTGCTTTTGGCGGCGACGGGTGCGGTCGATTTGTTCGTTCTTTCGCCACTCGGCGATTTTCTGGTGATCGCCGCTGAGCAAAATCTCCGGCACTTCATGCCCACGAAACTCTCGCGGCCGCGTGTATTGCGAAAATTCCAACATCCGCTCCTGCCCCGAAAACGAATCCTGCCGGCTGCTCTCTTCGTCTCCCAGCACGCCCGGCACAAGGCGAATCACCGCGTCGATGATCACCATCGAGGCGACTTCGCCCCCGTTGAGCACAAAATCTCCGATCGATATCTCGTCCGGCTTCAGGATCTGGCGAACCCGTTCGTCGAACCCTTCGTACCGCCCGCAGAGCAACACCAAGCGCGGCTTGCCGGCCAACTCCTCGATCACCCCCTGATCCAACCTTCGCCCTTGCGGGGTGAGCAGAATCAAATGGCCCGGTTCATCCGCCTCGGCCGCCACCGCTTCGACGCAGTCGACCACCGGTTCGGCCATCAGCACCATGCCGGGGCCGCCGCCGTACGGTCTGTCATCGACGCTCTTGTGTCGCCCCTTCGCCCACTCCCGAATGTTGTGCAAGCGAACGTCAACCAAACCTCGCTCGATGGCAAGCTTCAGCAGGCTTTGTCCCAGGTATCCCGGAAACATCTCCGGGAATAAAGTCAGGACGTCGATTCGCATGCGCCACGTCGGTTAAAAATCGTCCTTTCAAACGTCAGGCTGCTCAAATGCCAAGCTATTCCGCGGCTTCGGCTGCCGGCTCGCTGGTTGCTTCCGTCTCCGGAGCGCTTTCGTCCGCCGGCGCAGGCTCTGCTGTCGCTTCGGCTTCCGCCACGACGGGAGAGGCCTTCGGCGGCGCCACGTAGACCGGCTGTTCGATCGTCGACGGGGCCTGCGGCAAAGACAATCTCGCGCGGGCCGCCTCTTGCTCGGCAAGGTGCGTTCCCGACACGCCGTACTTCTTGATGAACACGGTGCAGTTCTCGCTCGGCTGAGCCCCCACGCCCAACCAGTAGGCGACGCGCTCCTTGTTCAACAACACGCGAGCGTCGACTTCCGGCACAAGCGGGTCGTAGGTGCCCAACTCTTCCAGCACGGCGCCGTCGCGCGGCTTGCGCGAGTCGACGGCACAAATCCGAAAGAACGGCCGATGCTTGCGCCCCAACTTTTTCATGCGAATTCTGACTGCCACTACGGTCCTCCTCAACGTGGTTACGGTTGTAAAAAAGCGCGGCGTCCTTCTGGGCGAACGGAGCCGCAAACAAATTGAATTCGGTTTCGTCGATTGTCCCCGCTTCGTCGTCTTACCTCTTACCTCTGGTCTCTAGCCTCTGGCCTCTGGCCTGTCCTCATCCTCTCGGATTGCCGTTGGCGCCAGGGGCGCCGCCGTCGCGACCGTGCTTCTGCTCGCGCTTGCGCTTGCGAAGTTCTTTCTCACGTTGCTTTTTCAGGTCCGCGCGCTCGCGGGCCGAGAGACGCTTGCCGGTGCCAATCTTCTGCTTGGTGAGCGTGGCGCCCGGATCAAGCCGGCCGTCTCGATGCAGCTCCTGCATTTTTTTCATCCGGTCGCGCATTCCCAGGCCGGCCATCTGCTTCATCATGTCGGCCATGCCGTCGAACTGCTTGACCAGTTGATTGACCTCCGATGGCTCTACTCCGGCGCCCGCGGCAATCCGGCGGCGACGACTCTGGTCAATCACCTTCGACGGATTGCGGCGCTCGTCGGCGGTCATCGAGTCAATGATGCCGAACAGACGGGTCATGTCGGCTTCGGCGTCGACGTTGCCCAGCATCTGCGACATGTTCCCCATGCCGGGGATCAGCCCCATGATCTTGTTCAGCGGGCCCAATTTGCGAATCTGGCCGAGTTGCTTGCGGAAGTCGTCCAGCGTGAACTCGCCGCGGCGCAGGCGTTCTTCCTGCTCCTTCATCTCGTCCTGGTCGAACTTCTGCTGCGCCTGCTCGACAAGCGTCAGCACGTCTCCCATGCCGAGAATTCGGCCCGCCATCCGCTCCGGATGGAATTCTTCCAGCGCGTCAAGATGTTCGCCCGTGCCGATGAACTTCAGCGGCACGCCCGTGACGTGCTTGACCGATAGCGCCGCGCCGCCGCGAGCGTCGCCATCGAGCTTGGTCATGATGCAGCCGTCGAGCTCCAACGCGTCATTGAACGCCTTGGCGCTGTTCACCGCGTCCTGACCGGTCATCGCGTCGATCACCAGGTAAACCTGGTCTGGCGTGACGCGCTGATCGATTCGACGAAGCTGCTCCATCAACTCTTCGTCGATGTGGAGCCGGCCGGCAGTGTCGAGAATCACGACGTTCGCGCCAAGCGACTTCGCCTTCTTGACGGCGTTCTGGCAAACAGCGACCGGGTCGGTGGCGCCCTCTTCGGAGTAGACCGGCGCGCCGATCTGTTCGCCCAGCACGTGAAGTTGATGAATCGCCGCGGGGCGTTGCAAGTCGGCGGCCACCAGCAACGGCTTGCGACCGCGCTCGAGCAACATTCGCGCCAGCTTGCCGCAGGTGGTCGTCTTGCCCGACCCTTGCAGGCCGCACATCATCAGAATCGTGACGTCCGCCTTCAGATGGAGCGAATGATCGACCGGCCCCATCAGGTTGACCAGCTCGCGATGGACGATCCCCACCACTTGCTGTTCGGGGCGAAGGCTGGAGAGCACCTTTTCGCCGACGGCCTCTTCAGTCACGCGCGCCATGAAGTCTTTGACGACAGGAAAGCTGACGTCGGCTTCGAGGAGCGATTGCTGCACGAGGCCCAGGCCTGTGCGCATATTGGCCTCGGTGAGTCGGGCTTTCCCGCTCAAGGTCCGCAGCGCAGAGCTCAGTCCTTCTTGCAACGACTCAAACATGCTCGAACTCGATTAACCCTTCACGCATCGAAACGTGGTAACATTTCATTGCCGACGCGCCGCAGCGCGACGTTTTGCCCTACCGTCACTGGGACGCCGCGCTGTGCCTACGGCGCGGCATTCCGTGAGCAGACGCCCGCGCTACGGTCTTCCCCCAGTCGACGGCGCCGCCGCGAGCGGCATTCCCTGTGGATCGCGCAATGCGCGTACCCAACGCAAGCCTGCGCGCAAGGCAGGCAAACGGTAGGGACTCAGCGCTTGGGCGTTACAGCCGGCGCTCCCACTTGGTTTCGCATGGCGCCAGCGGCCGCAAACGGGCATTGGCGGAAACCGCGATTCTAGCCGAGCCGACCACGCTTTGGCAATCCTCGTTCGGACTTCGAATGGCCGTCTAACAGCGAGAGGCGGCAAGACCTTGCGTCGAGAGCGGGCCCGTTTTTTCGGCAGCCAGGCGCCGGCCGAAGCCAGGTCTTCCGGGGGCGTTCCACAAGCCAACGAGAAACGCCTGCCAGACTTCAAAATGCTCCTGATATCATGGCGGCTCTCGGGCTAGCTCGACCGAGATAAGGCGGAACGGCTGGGTAAAGCTTATGGCCGGGACGTCTGGCGGTCGAAACATAGGAGTCGCCGAATGGGTACTACAACTGCCGGCGCACCCTTTCGACGCCTCGATTTCGCGACCGGCGGTTTGCAAGTAACTTGCCACTGTTGGTATACTTACGACGCTTGTCTGGGCATTTTCACTGGGCCATGACGCCCGTCGATTTTTCTAAGGAGAGTTTTTGATGTTGCGCCACTCAATGAGCGGGGTGATGGCGAGCGGAGTGCTGGCATGCGCGATTGCCGTGAGCGCGGGAGTAGCTCTCGCCGCCGACGCTGGCAAAGATTCGGCGGCCAAAATTCCCGCCGTGGCGATTGGC
>DASXPZ010000859.1:0-3709 GCA_036493275.1 Pirellulales bacterium | reverse complement strand
TGCCCGGAGCTAAACTTTTTGCGGCCGATCGATCAGAACCAGCACGCGCAACACCCGCTATGTCGGCCCAATGCTTCACCGGAGGGGTCGATTCTTATTATGAACTGATGACGGCCGTGCCCTCACCGAACGTGCTGGTATTCGTGCACGGCTATGACATTCCTCGACACGACAAAAGAAGATTGGAAGCGTTCCTCCCGGGCTTTCGTGAAACCGCCACGGCTTGGAAAGCGAAACCAGTGTTGCTCACGACGAACCTCAGAGAACACCCGGCAATGAAAAATTGCTCGTGGGAGAAAAGTCACGGAGGCGCGCTAGCCGCGATCGGACATCTGTTGAGCAATAAAATCAATAATCTTCGAATTCCGTCGAGCTATCCCTATCACGACTCTAAACCGTGGGGATCGCATTGGGATCTTGATCCATTTTGGTCATCGAGCACCGTGAAAATCCAACACGGGGACGCGACATTTAGACGAAGTGGAAAGGTGAGAGCGATTGCAAATAACCCCCTCGTTCAACGTCATCTTCGGGTTTGTCACGAAAATAACGAACCTACGGGCAACTGTTCCCGCTGCGAAAAGTGCGTTCGTACCATGATTGCGTTTGCGAATATTGGATTGCTTGAGAGTTGTCAGGCCTTCGACCTTCGCATCCCGCTTCCGCGACGGGTAGACCGGCTACCGACCATACATGAGCACCTGATTTCTGTGATGGAAGAACTTAGACGCGACATAACCGACGAAGAATTAGCCGGCGCGGTTGATAGGCTTATCGCCCGCAGTCGAAGCAGCTTGCCCGGTTACCGGAGAAGGTTGGCAAAGTGGCGAGAGCGGTTTCTAAGTCGGATTTGACGTCGAACGGTCGGGAATGCACGGTAAGCGGTTTCTGAAGCTCCGCGCCAGATTGGGTAGCTGCTAAGCGCGAACGCCCGCTAGACAGCCGCCACGACCCTGATGAAGGCGGACCGAGTTGTCCTCGAACTAAAGGTGGGATGTAGAGTCAAACTGACGCATGATTGCGAGTTGAGAGTGGATGTTGACTCGCTCAAACGCGTTTGCCTTCGCGAGATGTTGCAAACCGAGCTGGCAACACAAATATTCTAAAAGACCCATCTTCCGAATGTTGAACCTCATCCGACGAAGCTGGTTGAGTTTCTTTGGCCTACTCCTAACCGGAATTGTCGTCGGAAGGTCGACGCCGCTCGCTTGGATGACGAGCGGCGGCTCGATCCCGTAAACATTCAGATCGAGCTGCCACGGCCAGCGAATTTCTACATCAATCGGCTCTTTGATGAGACGGCGCGTCAAAAGCTTCTTCGCGCCCGACGCACTCACGATTAGTCCCGTCGTGCTCCTTGGAATCCGGAGATACCAAACGAGACTTCGTCCTCCAACAATGCGGGCCAATACTTGCGAACTTCGAGGCGACGATTCGACCAGCCGAATAACATCCCAATCTTGCGGAGCCACCTGAATGGCACTCTGGATCGTTGCCAGGCAATCATCCGCAAGACGCGCGTCGTCCTCCAGAACGAGCGCGAACGGTAGGCATTTCTCTACGATGGTCCTGCATATATTGAGATGACTCGAAGAACACCCGACCTCTCCCGGCGCCATTCGCTCATCGTAAAATGGCTTAAGCCAAGCCGGCACGGCACGACCATCGACCGCCGCGACGCGTTCCGCTGAAATACCGGCCCGGGCAAGTTCTTTTTCTAGCAGCTCGCGCCGGATCAAGTCGCGCTCGAGGTTTATGTAAAACGCCGGAATCAAGTAGCGACGACAATCTTGCTGCTTCATATCCAACCCCGCGACCGTCAGATTTGGCTTATCAGGTCGAGTACTCCGATTCTCTGAGACGCTGACCTAGCGGCGCACCGCCCATTGCGTTTTTAGTTGTTATCAACGTTCAATGGACAGCGCCGTCGTCCGTTTCAGTTTCGCAAAGCCTCTTTATTTTCCACGCCTTCGCGGTGAGGAGCGCTGGCGAACTATCGGCATGTCTCGCGGCGACGATGCGGGAGGGTCACGCCTCGCTCAACTATCGGTTCTAGTCCACCAGAATAGTTCAAAACAATGTCATGCGCTGCCTACGTCGTCAGCTTGAAGTTGACGGAATAGGCCCGGGCAGACGTTTTTAATCGAGGCGCCCGCGGCGCGCTCTCGGAACGCGGTGCAATCTTTTTGCTACGCCGCGATTTCGCGGGTCGGGATCATCGATCTGGATTTGGCGCGCGCGATCTGGTCATAGAAGTCGTCAGCCGACGCCGAGACATTTTCCAGCGAGAATTGCGTCTTGCAGTGTGCCAAGCCTCGTTGGGTGAGGGACCGGCGCAGCTCGGCGTCCGACATCAAAATTCTGAGGCGGTCCGCAACGTCCGTCGCGTCGAAGTCTGCGGGCAGCGTCAGGGCGTTATTGGCATTGATTTCGGGCAAGCCGCCGCTGGTCGCGCTGATGACCGCGCAGCCTGCCGCGTGCGCCTCGAGAGCGGTTCGTCCAAACGGTTCTTCCCACTTCGACGGAATGATGGCGATGGCGGCCTGCTGGTAGCGTTGTTGCACGACCGAAAACGGTTGGCTGAGTTCGATCGCGACGCGGTCTGCAACGGGTTGCACGGCGGCGAGGACCTCGCCCAGATATTCTGGAAACCTATTCGGCTCGGCCAGAATCAAGCGGCCTCGCCAGCCGTTCTCGGCGCCGAGGACGGCGGCCATTGCCAATGCGGCTTCCTTAATTCCTTTTTCGGGGGCCGCGCGGCCGACGCAGATGATCTCGTCGGCGCGTTGCGGCGCCGGATGCCACTGCGAAAAATCCAATCCGTTGTGAACGACGGCGCAGGGCGTTTGAACTTCGGGCCAGTCTTTATGAAAGGCCTCCTTGCAGGCATGGCTGACGAAAATGATGCCGGCGAGGGAATTATATTGCCGCAATCGCCACCTGCGGCGGAGATGGTTCAGAACGCCGCCGCGGCCGACGGCTTTGGTCATGTTGTGCTTGTGGAAGATGACCGGAGCCGCGCTTCGGCGCGCCAGGATCGCGGCGGTCGGAAGATGCTGCTGGACGACGATGAGATCGGCCGAAAGCTTCGCCACCTGTTGCGAGGCAAATGCCAACTTGCGACGCCTGGAGGCGTCGATCGTGTCCGAATAGGTCGCGATGTCGAGATCGGGAAACAGCGTCTCGTTTTCGCAGCAGACGATCGTCGTCGTCTTGCGATAGCGACTTGCGAGGATGAGGTCACGGACGCAAAGATCGACCGAGGACGCGTTGCTCGGCCCGAACCTCATGTTCCGCGGCATGAATGCTAGAATGCGCATGTCATCATCACCGTCGCTCCCCCTGCAGCCGGGCGCTGCACGACCGCTAAATCGCCTCTGCCAACGGCCGATCGGACTCCATCAGCTTGGCAAATTGCAGTCGGAAGAGTCGGCTGTAGGCCCCGCCCTGCGCAAGCAGTTTTTCATGCGTTCCGCTCTCGGTGACGCGCCCCGCCTCAATGACGTGAATAAGGTCGGCATGAAGTATTGTCGAAAGCCGATGCGCAATCACGATCGTGGTCTTTCCCTTCGTCAACACCTTGAGCTCGCGCTGGATGACTTCCTCGGTCTCGCTGTCGAGGGCCGAGGTCGGTTCGTCCAAAAGAATGATCGGTGCATCCTTGAGGAAGGCTCGGGCAAGCGCAATGCGCTGACGCTGCCCGCCTGAC
>DASXPZ010000858.1:0-3321 GCA_036493275.1 Pirellulales bacterium | reverse complement strand
TAGCCAGAGGCAAAGCACGGTCAGCGCGAGCATGGCGCCGCGGAGCGTGAACGACAGGACGCGGCGTTTGCGGCGCGATGGGGGCGGGGCCGTTTGAGTTTCCAACATTTCGCCAACGTCCTTGTCAGAGACCGCGAAATTGCCACCGGAGTTGCGGCGAGCCGAGAAACACTCGCCATTCCACGCACGCTGCATGCTCCAGGCGAGCCCCCCGAATGTCAAGCGAAGTCCGAACCCTCGCCGAGTTGCGGAGTGGTTAAATCTCTACGGCTTTCTGATTGACCCCGCCCTTTCGTCAGCGGACAATTCGGAGATCGCCAAGAGGCGGGCTCCGCGGGTTGGGACAAAACAGAGCTTGGGAGGCCGGTCGATGCGCAGTGAATCTTTTCGCGCGGCGTCCGTATGGGCGCTTGTCGCAGCGTGCCTGGCTGGAATCGTGCCGCAATCGGCCGCGCTGGCGCTTGCTCAGGCGCCGCCCGACGGCAAACTGCCGACGCTGTCGCGATTCGAGTTTCCCAACCAGTGGGTCGGCAGCGACCCGATGACCGTGGCGTCGCTGCGCGGCAAGGGTGTCTTTCTCTACTTCTTCGAAGAGAACTGCGGCAAGTGCAAATCGAAGTGGCCTGAGCTGATGGCCATCGCCGCCAAGCACGAGGACGAGCCGATCGTTTTTCTGGCCGTCAACTCGGGGACCTCTCCGCAAGAGATGGCCGCCTACAAGAATTCAGTGCAATTGGAATGGCCGGTGCTCGTCGATTCGGACCGCTCGTTCGAGCGGCTCTGCGACGTCGGCGAGATCAGTCTGCAAAACGTGATGCAGGTGGCGACCATCAAGGCCGACGGGCAGCTTTCGCGCGCCCGCTGGGACGATATCGAAGGCTCGATCCAGTCCGCGCTCAAAGGAGCGAAGTGGAACGTCGATCCTGAGGAGATTCCGGAAGACTTGAAGCCGGTGTGGCGCAATCTCGAATTTTCGAATTACGCCGACGCGGCGTCCGCGCTGAACAAAGCGCTCAAGTCTCCAAAGCCAGCGCTGAAAGCGGCGGCCGAGAAGCTGGCGGCGCCGGTGAATGAAAAGATCGCGAAAGATCTGGCAGCGGCGGCCAAGGCAGCCAGCGAGAATCGGCCAAGCGAAGCCTATGACATGTATGGCGCCGTCGCCGAGCAATTCGCCGGCTTTCCCGCCGCCGAGCCCGCCACGCTGCGCCGCAAGGAAATCAGCAAAGATCCGGCTTTCAAAAAAGAATTGCTCGGGCTGAAGCAACTGGAGAAGCAGCGGCCGCTGTTGGATTCGCCCAAGCCGGCCGTTCGAGATCGTGCCCGCGTCGCGATTCAAAAAATGATCGACGCTCAGCCAGAAGGAGCAGTGGCGCAAGCAGGCCGCAAACTCCTCGGGCCGCCCGGCCCAGACGCGCCAACAAAACGCGAAGCGGCCAAGCCGTAAACGCGTTTCGACCGTAAAGAGCCTTTCGATCGGCCCGAGACCAGGCGCGATCGAAGTGGCTCGATCTCAACCAGACCGGCGTCCGGATGTTCGGCGCAGGCCGCGCCGCGGGTATCCTCCGCTTGCGCGACGCCCCACTGAGAAAAACTGCGCCGATGTTTTTTCTAAGCTTTGATTTCCCGGCGCCGTTTTTGCGAATCTCCTCCAGTGGGCCAATCGTTCAAAGATCACGACTTGAACCAACTCCACTTGCCGCGAGGTGTAACTATGAAACGCCTATTGATGATTCTCGTTCTGATCGGCGCTATGTTCGCGACTGCGACCGCTGCTTCGGCCGGGCCCTTTTTCGGACCGGTTTACCGCGGTGGATATTACGGCGCCTATTATGGCCCGCGCACGGCTTTCTATGGCGGCTATGGCCCGAGCTACGGTTATGGCTACTACGGGGTCGGACCTCGCTACTATGCTCCGCGCGCCTACTACCGGCCCTACACGTATGGCTATCGCGGGGTTTATAACTACGGCTACCCGGGGTACTCGTATTACTATTGAAAAAAACGCCTCCTCAGCAGAATTCGTGGGTGAATTCTGGTTGAGGTAAATGACCAAGTTGATGGTACAGAGCGAGTTCGATCGTTTCGTATTCACGAAAGCCGTACGATTTTCTCATGGTCAGCTTGGCTTTGTTGTTGAAGCCTTCAATGATACCGGCCGAAATCGTGCCCTTCGCGCGGAACCAGTTGAGTAACAGCGGCCGATGTTTTCGTAGGCTGCGAGCCACTTTTTTGAGCGGCTCCAGCCGCGAGCGCATCACACGGGCCGACCATTCGTCGAGGAACTTTCCGGCCCAGGCGGGCGATCGATATTCCCAAAAGCGCTGGAAGTCTTCGCGATGCAAGTAAGCCCGCACGCTTTGCAGATTGTACTTGAGCAACTCGGCTAGCTTGACGGTTTGGCGATCCGTGAGATTCTCGGGACGCTTCAAGAGACACCAGCGGGAATGCTTCAGCACTGGTTCGTAGCCGTCCTGCTTCATTCGCCTGGCTTCGCCGGTCCGCACGTCGTCGATGGCTTCGCCGAGTTGCTTCATGATATGGAAACGGTCGAGGACATGAATCGCTCCGCCGGCTTGCTCGGCCAGGACTTTGAGATACGGCTGCCACAAATCGCTGCACACGAAGCGCAGTCCCGAGCAGAACGACTCGCCCAGCAGTTCCAAACCCCGCCGCAAGCAGGCCTCGGTCCGCTCGCGGCCGATCCACAAGAGTCGTTTGCAGCCCTCGTCGATCTGGTAGACCAGCGTCAGGTAGTGATGTCCCCGGCGCCACTGGATCTCGTCGACGCCGATCGCCCGTGCCCCCTGCAAATCGCGATGGACCAGGCCCCACTGGACAGCGTGCCGCACGGAGTCGCGGACGTGTTCCCAGGTGGTGTGGAAGACGGTCGCCGTTTCCTTCCAGGAGAGTCGCCGCGCCCAACCGGCGAGGAACCACTGGTAGGTGGTGGTCAGCCGGCCCTTGCCGGTCGACCAGGGAACTCGTTCGGCCAGCACGCCGCAATCGGGACAGTCGACTCGCCGCATCGTATAGACCAACACCACGGCAATCTGCCACAGCGGCACGAACTCGAAGCGACGTTCGCCCAGCCGGTCGTAGCCAGGCCGCGGCTTCCCGCAGCCAGAGCAGATCGGCCGGCCGTTGGCTCGCGCGCGAATCGGCACTTCGAGGGTCGGCCGCAGTGCGTTGTCGTCCCAGCGTGGCGTCCCGTAGACGAAGGACTTGTGACGCGCGACGCGATTGAGGATAGACTTGAGTTGCATCCTGAGTCTGCGTGGGCGTTGATGAAGTGTGGTAACTCCATCTTGGCCAACCGCTGCT
>DASXPZ010000857.1:0-4580 GCA_036493275.1 Pirellulales bacterium | reverse complement strand
ATAACTGCTCCTTGAAGTTCGAAATGGATCCGCTCGCAACGATCAACCAGTTTCGTTGGCGCCCGCACTACGAAAACTGCGTGCGATACTAACGCCTTGCTGCTTCATCCTCGAAGCGGATGATCGGGGGCTTGCGTTTCTTGTCCGTCTCGCATCCAGAAGACGCGCTCGGCCGCCGCGGCCACCGCCGCGCTGTGCGTGACCACGATCAACGTTACGCCGTGCTCGCGATGCAGCTTATCGAACAATTCCAGAATAGCTTCGCCGGTGCGACTATCCAAAGCGCCGGTCGGTTCGTCCGCTAGCAGCAGCTCTGGGTTATTGGCCAGCGCCCGCGCAATGGCCACGCGTTGCCGTTCGCCGACAGACAACTGATGCGGCCGATGGCCTGCCCGCTTGCTCATTCCCACCAGTTCCAGCAACTCGGCTGCGCGGCGGGCGCGCTCGAGGGCGCGCAAGGCGCCTTCGAACATCGGCACTTGCACATTTTGCAGCGCCGTCAGCGTGGGCAGAAGATAAAACGATTGAAACACGAAGCCGATCTGCGACGAGCGATAGACGTCGAGGCTGGGAAAAGCATCAAGCGGGCGGCCGCCGAAACGGACCTCGCCGCTGGTGGGGCGGTCGAGACCGCCCAGCAAGTTCAAGAGTGTCGATTTGCCGCTGCCGCTTTGCCCCATGATGGCCACGTACTCGCCCCGGTGCACGACAAACCGCACGCCTTGTAGCGCGCGGACATGGCCGTCCGGATAATCTCGGATCAGGTCGACGGTTTCGATCAACACGTCGCCTGGCGGGCGAGTGGCGGTCGCGTTACTCATGGCTCAGACCCTCCACTGGAGTCAATTGCGTGGCGCGCCAGGCGGGGTAGCCGCCGCCGAACAGCGCCACAACCGCCGCCACGGCCAACCCTTCGAAGATAACGATCGGCGGCATCTCGGCCTGAATCAGCGACTTCGTCAGTGGGTAATACGCCAGCCAGCGCAACAGAACTACCGCGCCCAAAATGCCCAGCGTGGCGCCGGCCATGCTTAGAACGAAGCATTCGCCCAGGATCATCGAGGCGACGCGACTTCGCTTCCAACCAATGGCGCGGAGAATGCTGATCTCGCGAATCCGCTCGACGACCGACATCAGCATGGTGTTGAGCGTCCCAACGGCGCCGACGATCAAGGCGATCAGCGAGGTAGCCCACGCCATCGCTCGAGCCACCTGGATGTGAGGCGACTGCTGGACGAATTGCGCCGTAGGCACGGCCGAGATGCGCACCGGGGCGTCCTCGGCCTCGGTTAGCGCTTCGATCTTCTTACGGACGTTATCGACTGAGACTTCGACGCCGGGGCTCCGTTTGAGCCGGACAGAGAAGCCCGTCACGCTGTTCGGACGCCCCATCAGCCGCTGTAACTCGGCCAGCGGCAGAAACACCAGCCCCCGCTCCTGATACGAAGCAGGCTCAACGATCCCAATCACCTTGTATTTCTTCCGTTGGATCACCAGCGTGTCGTCGATCTTTTTTCCCAAGACGTCGGCCGCGTTAACGCCAAGCAAGACGACGTCTTTATCGTTCGCGTCGAAAATGCGCCCCTGCTTCACTTTGAAATCCTTACCGAATAAGAAGCTTCCAGGCTCCCAACCCTGCAACATGATGCTCAGCTCGGTCCCGTTGTGCGAATAATTCACTAGTTCCAACAGGCCGGGACCGATCTTGTCGACCTCGGGGATGGCCAGGATCTTGGCGCCGTATTCTTCCGGCACGTCGCTGGTCAGTGGATCGAGCTTGCGCTCCTCGGCCACAATCAAGTCGACGCCGCGACCGGCGAAGGATTGCAGCATTGTTTGTTCAAGATTCTTGGCGATTCCCAACAGCGCCACCGTCGTGCCGACGGCGATCGCCATGCCCCCTACCGTGAGCAGCGAGCGCGCTCGCCGGCGGAACAAGTTCAGAATCAGAAAGGTGGCGAACCACATAACGGCTATCCTCGGGCGCCGGCGGCGGAATGATCAGATGAAGTAGCCGCTTGTTCGCACAGCAAGACGAGATGCTTCCGCACGAGCTGCGCGAAGACTTCCGGGTTTTCCAACAGCGCCAAGTGCGCGGCGCCCGGCACGCGATCACCGCGAAAATCGCGGATATTCTCGCCGAGCCAATTCCAGGTGGCCTCGAACGGGGTCCGCTCGTCATACAGCGCGACGACGGGCTGCCGGATCGTGCGCAGCGCGTCGGCAGTCAGCCCGGCCGTTTGAAAGACTTCTTCCGGCGCGCTCGACCCGGCCAGGGGCTTTAGCTGCGATAGCCAGCGGACGACGGGCGGCCCAAAGCTTTCTCGGAGCGTTGCCTGCTCATCCGGTCCCATCGTGGCGACAATATCCAGCAAGCGGCGGAAATCGACCGTGAGACCGATCTCATGATTGACCTTCAAGAAAATGTCGCGCAGGCTTAACCAGACTTCGATCTGCGACATGTTGGGCTCGATCTCCGACAGCCCCGGAAAATACGTGTCGCTGAGGATATTTCCAGCGATCCGCGCCGGATGCCGCACGGCGGCGTGCATGCCGACAACTCCCCCCAGGCTGTGGCCGACGATATAGGCCGGCTGCAACCGCAGCGCCTCGTGCAATTCGGCCAGGTCATCCGCCAGCACGTCCGAGGTGTAGCCGGTGGTCGGCGTCGAACTCGCGCCGTGACCTCGCAAATCGTAGGAGGTGACGCGAAAGCGATCTTTCAGCGAATCGGCGATCCCGCCGAAGACCCACATCGCCATGTTGCTAGTGAAGCCGTGGATCAACACCACGTCAGGCCCATGGCCAATCTGTTGATAGAAGGCTTCATAATTCGAAAGGGCAATGCGGGGCATCAGGAGTTTCTCAAGTCGGCGGAGCGGGCGATTGCGCAGCCGCGTTGGGCGGCGGAGTTGCGGTATCATCGGAACGCAGCAAGTTTCGGGCCGAGCGGACGGGCCCCGAATTCAATGGTTCTCCTCAACAGGTTGATCTAGCTGGAACTGCACAAACGCCGCGATTTCGCCCAGCGCGACGTCCTCGCGGCCGGCGCGGGCAAAGTCTGTCAGTACTTCTGTAAAGCGCAGCGGACGACCAAAATGCAACTCCAATCTTTCCCCCAGCACGATCGCGTCGATGGAGCTCAGCCCCAAATCGGCGAAAAACAGCGTTTCCGCCCGCAGCGGAATCGTCCCAGCGCCGGTCATCTCGCGGAGGACGGCAAACACCTCGGATAATAGCGCTTCGGTGGGAATCATTGGGGGCCTCCGACAAAGGTGGCCACGGCGGCAGGACCTTCGAGAAACGTGCGCACCGTAAACGATTGGCCTTGCGCTTCCGGCAGTAGCTCGAACAGGCTGCGATCGAGCGTCAGAGTCAACGATTGATCGCTGGCGTTACCATCGCGAATCTGCAACTGCTCCCTGCGCGGAATCAGCGCCGGACCCAGTGCGTTTCGCACCGCATTGCGCGCCGCAATAACACGCGCCATCCGCTCGGCGAGCTCGGCCGGGGTTTGCGATTCCCCAGTCAGCGATTTCTCCGTCGCGCTCAATTTGGCAACCGCTTGTTGCTCTTCAGGCTCCAGTTCGTTCCAGGCCGATTGGGCGTCGACGACGTCGATCCGCGTTACGCCCACGCCGGCCCAAGGACGCGAAGTCGCCAGGGCAAAAATCGCTCCGACGACGCCATCGGCGGCCACATTTGGGTAGCCCTCTGGTCGCGCGCCGGTGCAGAGGCGGATGGCGTGCCGCCCGCGCGGATCGATATCGACGTCCAGGTCGGCCATGAATTGCCGCTCGCCGGTCCGCTGGCGCCACCAGACGCGGGCAGCGTCTTTTGCCGCAACGCGATCGAACAACCACGCCGATTTTTCGACGGCGCCCAAGCGGCGCGTGCGGAACTCGCGCAGCTCGCGGGTCGAAAGGCAGACGCACGCCGCCACCTCCTGCATGCCGGTTTGCGTCAGATCGCCTGAGGGGTCGAGCCGAACGCAGACCGCCGGCGCCACGCCGTCTTCCGGTTCCAGCGGCGCGATCGAAGGCCAGACGTAGCTGATAAAGTACTCGTCCTTCGGACCGTTGAAATTCACCTGGCCGAAAGGGAGATAGAAGCGCCAGCTCTTCACTCCGATCAGACGGCGCCAGACCGTGCCATCTGCCCGGACCACTTCGCCGTCATGACAAAAATGGCGCGGCGATTCCTGCGTGAGGCTCGATCGTCCCATGAGCCTGGTTCCCGGCGGCAGTGGCGGCCCAAAGAGTTCGACTCGCTTTAACTCGAACGGCAGCAAGATCCGGCCTGCCTGATCTTCTTGTTCCAGGTGCCAGCCGGCGCCGGTGTGGAGCGAGACGTCGAGCGTGACCGGATCGATCAGAAATTTTGGATCATCGGTCGAACGGAACAGTCCCTTGCGCGGAAGCACTTCGAGCGTGGCGGTCGCTTGCGCGTCGCCGTAACGATCCATCGAACGGACGCCTCGAAACATCGGCCCGTGAAACAGGCCGCGATAGAGCGTGTCGACCGGCACCCGCGCTTCGCGCTCGTTCTGGAGCACGAACGGAGCCGCTTTTGGGGTTGGA
>DASXPZ010000856.1:0-4918 GCA_036493275.1 Pirellulales bacterium | reverse complement strand
AGGCGTGTGAATCAAGATCTGCTCGTTCGTCTTGGCGGCCAGGTCCAGATGTTCCAGAAAAATAATCGACTCATTCTTCGTGTTCTTGTTCAGGCCGATCTCGCCGATCCCGAGCACGCCCGGCTTATCGAGAAACTCGGGGATCATCTTGATCACTTCGCGCGAGAGACTGACGTTTTCGGCCTCCTTGGCGTTGATGCACAGCCAGGTGTAATGTTGCAACCGGTACCAGCTGGCGCGCTTCGGCTCGAACTCCGTGAGCTGGCGGAAATAATCGCGAAAGCCGTCGACGCTGCCACGATCGAAGCCGGCCCAAAACGCGGGCTCGCTCACTGCCACGCAGCCCATCTTGGCCAACATCTCGTAATCGTCGGTGACGCGCGAGACCATGTGAATGTGCGGATCGATGTAATACATGCGAGTATCTTTCACGCGGGCGCCCGCCATAAATGCTTTGGGGCTGCCGCTCTTGCAGGACACCGTTTTCGGTCGGACTATCGTTGCAACACGCCGAGCGATTTGCGCCACGCGGCGTCGTACTGTCTTGAAAAAATCAACTGCACGCGCTCGGTCCGATTGGGTTCGGCGCCGTCGGGCCCGGATTGCCGAAGCGCGTCGATGGCTTGCCGGAGCGAGGCGACGCGCGGATCGCCGCTCGGAGGGCCCCCGGCGCGATCGAGCCGGTCGAGCGCCGCGGCCAGTTCGAGCACGCGGGCTCGCATTTCCAAAAATTCTCGGTCCAAAACGACCTGGGCAGGGCTCGGCATGATCGCTCGATCTCGCGCGGGAGAGAAACTAAAGCTAACGGAAGCTTGCCGGAAAGATCCGTCCTGGGATCGGCTCGGCTGGAGCTTCTTGCTCAATTTTAGTCTCAACCAGCGCTCGGGGGAAATCAAGCAGCCGCGCCCTGCAAGTAGGCCGAGCCGGACGAACGAGAATAACCGTAATCGGCGGACCAGCGATTGAAATTGCCCGAGCGGCGCGTAAAAAAACCGCCCGTAGGCGGCTGCGCAAAACTTGCGCGAATCTGCCCGAACCTGCTCTGACCGCCTCGCGGCTCTGGTCACGGCCTCAGCGGCGGTGGCTGTTTTTTCGCCGCTGCCGCCGCCGGTGCTCCGTCGAGCCGAAGGGCTGGTTAGTACTGCCGGTTCAAGGTCGGATAGTAGTGGCCATACGTTTGATAGCTCGCCTGATGTCCCGTCGATCGCAACGATTCGCTCTTCGAGTATCGAAGGGTGGCAGGCTTGGACTGCGTGCGATTGAGCTGCACGCGTTCTTGGGCGTTCACCCGATTCTGATTGACCATCGGACGAACCAACGACTGGTAGTTCGTGACGTCGGAATTGTTGTTCAGTAGATTCATATAGGGGCTCACCGTGGGCGAGCTGGCGACCTGGCGCTGTTTGTTTTGCGCGCCGGCGCTCGCCGGCAAGAGAGTTATTCCGAGACCGATCGTGAGCAAGGCAAATAGTTGTCTCATGTCAAAATCTCCTATAATGGGCCCCGGAGTGGGAAGCAGCATCTCAATGTCGGCTGCCCACGCTAACTATCGGCATCAAGACGACTGCGTAATCTGCAATTGTTGATTACGATTACGCAGTATTTAACGTCAGGCTATCGACGGTCCTATTTGCTAGCGGCGCTAGCAGACGAGAAAATAGAAAGAGGGTCGAATGCGCAATCACCCCTGCCGGAGCCAATCGCTCGCGCTGTTCCTGGCTCTGGGGACCTGTTCGTTCTTTCCGCCAACGATCGCGCGCGCTCAAGAAGTTCGCGCCCACGCCGATCTGTTCCTGATGAACGCCGACGGCTCCGAAGTTCGGTCGTTCGTCAAAGTGGAAGGCATGGTCTGGCACGGGTCGCCTGCATGGTCTGCCGACGGCGAACAAATCGCGTTCGACGCATCACCTGAGGTCGGCGGCGGCCCGCAATCGCATCTCTTTACGGCCACCGTAAAGGATCCGAAAAAAACGCTAACGGATCTTGGGCCGGGCAATGGACCTTCGTGGTCTGTCGACGGCAAAACCCTCGCGTTTTTTCGGCACGACAAGAATCCCGACGAAGCCAAACCGGGCGTGTGGACGATGAACGCCGACGGCAGTGACCGCAAATGGCTCAGCGAAGGGGTTCGCCCGCGCTGGTCGCCCGACGGCAGTAAGCTGGTCTTCGCCAGCAAGCACGAAGGGATGTGGTCGCTCTACGTGATCGAAAAGGGAGAGCGCCGCCGCGCGCTGTTCGAGAAATACCAGCGCGTGATCGGGGCCTCGTGGTCGCCCGACGGCAAGCTGCTGGCCTATATCGCGCAGGTGAAAACCGCTGATCCGCAACTCAAGGAATTCGTACTGGGCGTGACGATCGCGAGCGCCGTGGGCGTGCAGGAATCGCCGCGAATTCGCTGTCGGGGGGACATCGGCTGGATGCCTGCCTGGTCCCCCGATGGCCGCCAGATAGCGCTGTGGACGATCGACGCGCGCGGCGCCAAGCGGCTTTCATTGGTCCGCTACGCCGGAACCGATGAACCGGTCGAGATCAAAGGTCAACCGGCCGAGTCTTCCAGTTCCGACGCCGCCTGGTCCCCCGATGGCAAACACCTGGCGTTTACGAGCGACCGCTAGGGAGCTCGTCGCTCTCGAATGTCGTCTGGGCTTAGCGCGCGTGAGCGGTCTCGCGATTCGCGACATTCAGCCGCTGGCGGACCTCACGGACGATATGGTCGATCTGGAACGGCGGCAACGAAGTCGGCTCTTTTTCTAGCTTCAGACGCCAGCCGGTCAGAACCTTCTGCTTGCCCGATTCTTTTGGCTCTTGGTTCGATTCGTCGACGATTTGCTGAATCGTCGCTTCCCAGTTTCTGAGATTCATCGCTAATCCTTAATCCTTTACAAAATCGCGTCGCTCCGCTGGATCGCCTATCTTTCATCGGTTTTCCAAGCCCGCGGCTATTGTGGGATTCAGAAAAAGTGGATGAAATCGGCGAGCTCGGGGGGGGGAATAAGGTCGCGAGAAAGCTAGCAGGCGCGGCGTCTCCGCCAGTCGCCTCAGTCAGAGCCGCTCAAACCGTGACGTCGAGCCGCAGGCCGCTTTGGACGGGCGCTTCAGAAGCGGCGGTTCGGGAGGATCGACCATTACGCGCAGAGGCGTCGCCGTTTTGCTCCGGCGTTTGAGTCTGCCAAGGAAGACGGCCGTCGGCGTCGCGGTCGCCGGTCAGATTGTCTTCGCCATCGGTCGCGGCAATTCCGCCGGCGTTATCGGCCAATGCCTCGCTGCGCAGGCGCCGCTCGTGCGCGGCGGCCGCTTGTTGCGCGCGGTCGATCTCCGTCCCGCGCGATTGCGCCAGGGACGCAGCCACGGCGGCCGTCAGCGGAGATGACGATCCAACACTCATCGCAACCCCTTGTTGTCTGCTTGGAACAGCGATCTCGCTCCCCGCTGGCCGCTGGTTGATTCCATCGACGGCCTGTCGCGGCAATCTTCTTGCACACAAAACCCTATCGCCACAAGCGCACAGCTGGGTTCACTCGCCTGGCGTTCGCTGGTGGTTGCAACGATTTTGCAGACGGCGGCCGGACCGGTTAGGAACTCCAAGCCCGTCGGTAACCGTGGATTCATGCTTCTAACGTCGATTGCCGAGTGAGGGCGTCGCCGCGCCCACGGCGGTCCCCGCAGGCCGTTTCGCAGGGGCGCCGCTCATCGCTTGTAACTCCGCCTGCAACTGCTGCAAGGCTTCGTTAACCGCCGGCAGCGCCTGCTTGCGAATGTTGGGACTGTCAACCGGGCCGTCGACCGTGATCGCCAACAACTGCTGGCTGGCGCCGCCGAGAACGTTGCTGATCAGCGGCAAGCGGAATTCATCGCGCCCGACGACCGTGTAGAACGTCAACTGCAGCGTTTTGTCGAGCCCCATCTGGCCGGTTCCTCGGAGGCTGATCGCGTCGCCGTTGAAATCAATCCGCTTGAAGTAAACGCGATCTCCTTTGAGCTCGAAATCGACGTCGCTCTTGGAAAACGCCGAGGAATCTGGCGCGCGGATGCTGAGCAGCTTCAGCATCGAAGCCATCGGCGGCAGCTCGTACACGTCGGCGTTGCGCAATTGCACGTTACCCCAGCCGTGCAACTGGCTGGTCGCGGCCCCTTCGCGCTGAATGTTGAAGCGGGCCGAAATGTCGCCGCTGAGTTTCTGCCTGCCGACGACCATCTCTTGCGCTATGCGGGCCAGTTGCGCGCTGACGACCGTGGCGTCGAGATTCCAATGGGGCGTTGGCCCAAGCATCATCCAGGCGTCGACCAGCACCCTGCCGCCGCAGCAGTGTCCGGTGATCTGGCGAGGTTTTTCGCTCTGCGGCGGATTCACGTTGGCGCCCAGCAAGAACCGCTCGTCGTCGATCCAGATCGGCCCACAGACTTTGGTCAATTGAAATTGCTTGTAGGTCAACGAGTCCAAGTTGAGCTCGCCGGACGACCCGAATTTCTTCCCGTCGAAACGGCCGACCAGCCGCAACCGCCCGTTGATATTCTCAAGCGGGCAAGTGTAGCCCATCCGCACCTGTTGCAAATCGCAAGTCACGTCCCAATCAGCCCGCAACGGATCGCCCGTCTTGCCGCTGCTGGCCAGGCCGAGGGAACCGGCGGCCGAGATCGGACCGGCCAGTTGCAATTCGGTTACTGCTTTGCGCAGCCGCGGTGGCAAAGCCACGATCAGATCTCGGTCGGGCGTCAATCGGCCGCAGTGCAAATTATCGAGCGCCAATCGCCACCCTCCCGCGGCGTCGACGACACACTGCCCGTGCGCGGTCAACTTGGTATCCGCCCCATGCACGGCCCGCAGGTTACGCATTTGAATCTGGCCATCCTTATAGACAAAGACGCCGTGCAGCTTTTCCAGACGATATGGAAAGTAAGTTGGCAGGATCGCAACGGA
>DASXPZ010000855.1:0-1524 GCA_036493275.1 Pirellulales bacterium | reverse complement strand
AGCCGCTGGGTGATTGGTGATGAACTAATCATGAATCCAGCGGACGACCCCCTGGACGAGGCGGCGGCGCCGACTCCGGCCCTAGCCCAGGTGCTTTGCGAGAATTGCGGGCATGCGCATCTGTTCGACGTCCGCCGCATCGCCCACTGGCACGGCGAAGAGGCTTCGCGATCGCTGTACATGTAAGCGCAGCGGACGGGCGGTTTGAGTATTGGCTCGGCGGCGGTTGGCCGCTTTCCTGGCGCGCGTGGCAGGGCGCAACGCCATCGAGCGGCGCGCGAACGAGCGCCTACCCGCCGGCGCCTTCCGTGCGGACTTGCACCTGCAGGGCGCCGAGCATGCGCGTGATCGCTTCTTCCTTGCGCTCGATAAAGGGAACGTTGTCCAAGATGATCGCGCGCCGCTCGTTGCTGGGCTGCAGAATCAAGCGTCCCGAATGAAGCAGCAGGTACTCGAACACGTCGTTGATTTCTTTGTCGATTCGCAGATGGGGCGCCGAAAAGCGCTCGAGGTTGCTCAAAAAACCGTGATGGTGCAATAGTTCGTTGGGCCGGACTTCCCAGTAGTCGAAGTGGACGACCGTGTAGGCGAGGAGGAAGATTACGCCCAGCACGCCAGCGAACGACCAATAAAACGTGGCGTTGGCCAAGGGACGAAAGCGCCCCAGGGCGGCGGTGAGCCGGGGCAGCATGTCGGGATAGTATTCGAACAACAGCACCAGGCTCATCACGATCGCGGCGGCGAGGAAAAACAACGTCAGCGAGGTCGTGCGCGGGAAATCGAAGCCCAGCACGACCAGGTTCATCGCCAACACCGCCAAGAACACGATCGAGACCATCACCGGCGCGCGATTGGCGACGTCCAGCGGATGGCCGGCGAAGCTCATATAGATCGCCGCCGCCAGCGATGCAAAGAACGAAGGATAAAGGAACACGATCTTCGGATAGGAGACCAACACGATGCTGGCCGGCGGTTCTTCGCTCGGGCGAGCGCGGACGCGCGAGGACGACAGTTCTTCTTCGGGCACGGCGGCATTCGATGGTTCGGCCATAAAGCTCAATGTCTTGTTCGTCGGAATGGTCAAGCAGACCGGAATCGAAACGCACGGCGACGTCCTATTAGAGCCTGACGAAGATCCGCCGTCGATAGAGCCAGGCGCAAATCAGCCATTCCGCGGCGACGATCATTGTCATCTGCACGATCGGCGAGTAGCGGGCGTCGACGACGCGGTACAGCGTGAAGACGTTCGAGCCTAGATACTTCGCCAGGATTTGCGCCAAGATATCGCCCGGCCAGCCGATCGCCTGAGATATGCAATACAAGACGAGCGGGTTCATGCCGGCGACCGCCAATGGCCAGACCAGCCGGCGGAAGCCCAGCAGATCGACGAACCCGTAAAATCCGCCCAGGGCCAGCAGGGCCCATCCCGCGCTGAAAATGGTCCAAGAAGGGGTCCAGATGCGTTTGATCATCGGACAATAGCCCGTCGCGTCGAGCGCGGCCCCCAAGCCCAGGCAGCACAGT
>DASXPZ010000854.1:0-4692 GCA_036493275.1 Pirellulales bacterium | reverse complement strand
AGGTAGCCGCCGATGGCCAGGTTCGGCGCGCAAAAAACCGGCGGCCCAACGCACTTGATAAGCCAGGCGTTGGAGACCATGTTGCGTTTGCTTGGCCGGTACTTGGCGACGACCGAACCAATGTACGGTTGGTCATCGGTCACGCCCTGCTCGACGCGCTTCTCGGATTGGCCGCTGAGCAGGTTGTGCATCGCGTCGAAGTGATTGCTGATCGACCCCGGATGCGACATGGAATTGATCAGCGTGAAGTGGTCGGTCAACGTCGCCAGCCGGGTGTGCATCTCATTGAGGAGCATGCCCGGCACCCTGGTGGAGATGGGTTGGTACGGGCCGCGATAGTCCAACGGCGCTTCGGGTTTCATGTCCCAGGTGTCGACGTGACTCGGCCCCCCGCAGAGCAGGACAAAGATGCAGGATTTGTCCGAGGGGACGGCTTTGCCTGAAGCGTCGACCTTATCGCTGCCCATCACGACTCCCGGCATGCCGAGAGTCAGCATTCCCAAACCACTCGCGATGAGCGCTTGCCGGCGGTTCAATTGGAAATCGGTCATGCCACAGCTCCTCTGTCCGGACGGACTGTTCCACCACGACGGATTCTAACCGATTCACCGCCTCGACTCCATCGTCCTTCGATCGGCACGGCGTTTTAGCGTTGTGAAATGCCCTTGTGGATGACACGATAGGAAGAACGCGACTGATGCAGCGAAATCGTGATGAGGCCTGCGATGCCGGAACGAGCTCTGATCGTAGAAATGCGTCGACCCATATGGCGGTGCGCCGTTCTGTCGTCCATGTTGCTGATGGTCTGCGAGATTTTTGCTCCCCTGACTGCCGCGGCGGAGCCGGAGGGGATTCAGTTCTTCCGGGAAAAGATCGAACCGGTATTGAAGGCCGAGTGTTACCGGTGCCATTCGGGCGAGGCTGACGAAGTGAAAGGGGGCCTGCGGCTCGATTCGCGAGAGGGAATCCTCAAGGGGGGCGATAGCGGCCCTGCCCTGGTCGCCGGCAAAAGCGAAGAGAGCCTGCTCATTCAGGCCATCCGCCACGAAGAGGGACTGGCAATGCCGCCTCAGAAACCAAGATTATCAGACCAGTCGATTGCCGATTTCGTGATGTGGGTGGATTCCGGCGCAACCGACCCACGCGACGGGATAGTGGCGACCGAACTTGCCGGACTGAATGCGGCGCGGACGCATTGGGCGTTTCAACCGATCAAGAAATCCAACCCGCCCGCCGTGAAGAACGCGGCGTGGGTGCGATCGCCCATTGATGCGTTTATCCTGGCAAAGCTCGAAGAACGTCACTGGCAGCCGGCTCCCGCGGCCCATCGCAGGGAACTGATTCGGCGTGCGACTTTCGATCTGACCGGTTTGCCGCCGTCTCCCGCAGAAATCGACGCGTTTGTGAACGATTCCGCGCCCGGCGCCTGGGAGCGCGTGGTCGATCGCCTGCTGGCCAGCCCGCAGTATGGCGAGCGCTGGGCCCAACACTGGCTGGACGTCGTGCGCTATGCCGAGACGGAAGGCTACGAGTACGACCGCCACATTCCCGATGCCTGGCGCTTCCGCGATTACGTGATCGAGTCCCTCAACGGCGACAAGCCCTTCGACCGCTTCTTAAGCGAGCAGATCGCCGGAGACGAAATCGATCCGCAGAGCCACGAATGCCTGACGGCGTCGATTTTTCACCGGCTTGGTCCCGTCCGCCGCAATGCGGGAAACTCCGAAATCGCCCTGAGCCGCAATGAGGTGCTGACGGAACGGACCGACATCGTGGGGGCCGCGTTCCTCGGCTTGACGGTGGGCTGCGCCCGCTGCCACAACCACAAGCTCGAACCGATCTCACAGCGCGACTACTACCACTTGCAGGCGTACCTGGCCGCGACCGAAGAGCACAATCTGGTTCTCGCTTCCGCAGCGGAACAGGCCGCGTGGGAGACGGAGTCGCAAAAGATCAAAGACGAAATTCAGGCGATCAAGAAACAGGCCCGTGCCGCCACAGGCGACGAGCGCGAGAAATTGAACCGCCAGGTCGAAGAGCTGGAGGATCGCGTCCCGCCACCCTTGGCGACGATACCTGCCGTCCACAACGATTTCGAAAAACGGACGGCAATCCACGTTCTCAAGCGCGGCGTATGGGAGAACAAGGGAGAGCTTGTCGGACCGCGCCCGTTGGGAGTTTTGGTAGCCGACAGTACGCCAGAGCTTTCGCCTGATGAGCCCCATCCGCGAGCCCGGTTGGCGCAGTGGCTGACGTCGCCGCAGCATCCACTGACGGCGCGCGTGATCGTCAATCGCCTATGGCAGCAGCATTTTGGTATGGGACTCGTAAAAACGCCGAACGACTTCGGACTGAAAGGGCAGCCTCCCAGTCACCCTGAGTTGCTCGATTGGCTGGCGGCGACGCTCGTAGAAAATGGCTGGCGGCTCAAGAGCGTCCACCGGCAGATCGTATCGAGCGGCGCCTATCAGCAGACGAGCCTGCCGCCGAGTCGACCGGAGCAGGCGTCGCGCGATCCTGAAAATCGTTTGCTGTGGCATTTCAATCGGCGGCGACTGTCGGCCGAGGAAGTTCGTGACGCCATGCTCAAGGTTGCAGGAAGGCTGAACGCCAAGGCGAAAGGCCCCAGCGTGATCGTCCCTGTCGATGCCGAAATGGTGGGGCTGTTGTACAAACCATCGCAATGGGCGGTGACGCCGGACCCACGAGAGCATGATCGGCGCTCGGTCTATCTGATCGCCAAGCGCAATCTGCGTTTGCCCTTTTTCGAGAGCCTGGATGCGCCCGCACTGCAGACGAGTTGCGCGCGACGCGAGTCGAGCACGCATTCGCCGCAGGCCCTGGAATTGCTCAACGGAGGCTTGTCGAACGATCTGGCTCGGGCGGTTGGCAATCGGCTCGAGCAGGAATGCGGCGGCGATCGAGAGCGGATGATCGAATTGGGGTTTCTCCTGGCGCTGGGCCGCCCGCCGACGCCGGACGAACGGGTGCGCTCGCTGGAATTTCTGCAAGAACAGCCGGTCGGTGAATTCGCCCTCGCCATGTTCAATTTGAATGGGTTTCTGTATGTCCCGTGACCTTTGGCCGCTTCCCCATTCCCGTCCGACGCGCACGCGCCGCGAGTTCGTTCGCGACGCCTGCTGCGGTTTCGGCGGTGTGGCCCTGGCGTCGCTGTTGCACGAACAAGAGGTTCGCGCGGGCGCCGCGTCTCCTCTGGCTGCCAAGACGCCGCATTTTGCCGGCAAGGCGAAGTCGGTGATTTTTCTGTTCATGGCCGGCGGCCCGAGCCATCTCGAGACGTTCGACCCCAAACCGCTCCTCAACGAGTTGAGCGGCCAAACGCGTCCCAAGGAATTCGGCGAAGCCAAGTACCAGTTCGTGCACCGCGATGCGCGCCTGTTGGGGACGAAGCGCACCTTCCGTAAATACGGTGAAAGCGGTATTGAAGTTTCCGACCTGTTCCCGAATGTTGCCGGTTGCATCGACGATATCGCCGTGATTCGTTCGTGCTACGGCGACATGGTCGTCCACTCGGCAGCTCAGTATGAATTATTTTCCGGACGGACCGTTCCCGGCTTCCCCAGCTTGGGCTCGTGGATGCTCTACGGTCTGGGGTCGGAAAGCCGATCGCTGCCGTCGTACGTCGTCATGCCCGACCCGAAAGGCGCCTTGGAAGCCGGACAGCCGATGTACATGCACGGTTTTCTGCCGGCCGTGTACCAGCCGACCATGTTCCGTCCGGGCGACCGACCGGTGCTGAACTTGGGGATTCCGTCGAATGTCGACCCGCGGCAGCGGCATAAAACGCTCGACCTGATTCGCGACCTGAACCAGGCGACTCTCGATCCGGCCGACGAAGAGTTCAATGCCCGCATCAACGCCTATGACGTCGCCTTTCGGATGCAGTCCGAGGCCCCCGAACTGCTCGACCTGTCGCGCGAACCACAGGAAACGCTCGACCTGTACGGCGTCGGCAAAGAGCCGACTCACGATTACGGCCGGCGCTGCCTGTTGGCCCGCAAGCTGGTGGAGCACGGAGTCCGGTTTGTGTGCGTCGTTTCGGGGGGCGGCCCGGGCAATATGCAATGGGATGCACATGGCGACATCGAAGAAAATCACCTGCGCAAGGCGTCCGAGACCGACCAGCCGGTGGCCGGTTTGCTCAAGGATTTGAAACGCCGCGGACTGCTCGACAATACGCTCGTCGTGTGGGGAGGCGAATTCGGCCGCTCACCCGATGCCGAATCGGGCAAAGGGCGTGATCACCACAACCTGGGCTTCTCAATGTGGATGGCGGGGGGAGGCGTGAAAGGGGGGCAGGTCGTCGGCGCAACCGACGCCATCGGCCTGCGTGCGATCGAAAAGCCCTACCACTTCCGTGACATCCACACGACGATCCTGCACCAGTTGGGCCTCGATCAGCACCAGCTCACTTATCCGCATCTGGGCCGCAACGAGCGGCTGACGTTTGTCGAAGGGCAGGTCATTCGGGAGATCGTCTAAGAGCAGCAAAATAGTTGAAGGAGGCGAACGATGCGCACCGAGGGACGCGTCAGCCACGCGAAATCGAGACGAGTTAAACAGTCCACGTTTCGTTCCTGGGTGGGGATGTTCTGTGTTGCCGCGTCGATTTGCGATGGAAATTGTCTGCGCGCCGACGATGATCAAGTCCGACTGTTCCCCATCGGGTCG
>DASXPZ010000853.1:0-10784 GCA_036493275.1 Pirellulales bacterium | reverse complement strand
ACGCGCCGCGACCTTGCCCTGGCTGAGAAACGCCAGCCTGAGGGACCACCGCCTAGGAAACCAATCGAGCCGTCACGAATCCTGGCCGTTCGGAACTGTTCCTGGCAAACACCGCGCTGCAATGCGCGGGCTGCCACGCTTCGAATCAGGCCACATACTAGCTGAGCCCCGCTGAATTGCAAACATTGGCCGCATATTGCCATTCCTCCATGGCACTGTTTTAATTCGCTTCCAAACAGGGGCGGCGCCCCACAGACCATCAACACACGGATGCACGAACATGCCCTCGCTGGCGATCCTAGGCGGGGCGCCGACCAAGACCAAGCCCTTTCCGGAGTGGCCGCAATTCGACCACCGCGAACGGCAGGCCTTGCTCGACGTCCTCGACAGTCGTGTCTGGTGGCGGACCCCCGGCGAACGAACGCTGGCCTTCGAGCGCGAATTCGCACGCTTGCATCAGGCCCGACATGGGCTGGCGGTGACCAACGGCACGCACGCGCTGGAGTGCGCTTTGCTAGCTCTGGGAGTAGGTCCCGGCGACGAGGTGATCGTGCCCGACTACACGTTTGTCGCCACCGCTAGCGCCGTCTTGATGACCGGCGCGATCCCGGTGCTGGTCGACGTGACGGCAGATACTTATTGCATCGATTGCGAACTGGCCGCCGCCGCCATCACGCCGCGCACCAAATGTCTCATCGCGGTTCACATGGGAGGGCATCCGGCCGATCTCGATGCCTTGGTCGCGCTCACTGATCGCCACGGCCTGGCCCTGTTGGAAGACTGCGCCCACGCCCACGCCAGCCAGTGGCGCGATCGCCCAGTGGGCACCTTCGGGCGAGCCGGCACGTTCAGCTTTCAGCAAAGCAAATTGATGACCGCCGGCGAAGGGGGCGTGATCGTCACCAACGACGACGCCACCGAGCGGCTGCTGCGATCGATCCACGATTGCGGCCGGCTTCCGGGCGAGTGGTTCTATAGCCACTTCAACTACGGCTCGAATTATCGGCTCAGCGAATGGCAGGGCGCGGTTCTGGAGGTCCAATTGACGCGGCTTGAAGAACAGACGAAGACTCGCCACCAGAACGGTCGTCTGCTCGACGCGCTGCTGGCCGAAATTCCAGGCGTCACGCCGCAGGCGCTCGACCCGCGCGTCACGCGCAACAGCCACTACTCCTATATCTTTCACGTCGATAGTACGGAATTCGCCGGGCTGGCGACGGCGCGCTTCATTGAAGCGCTGGTGGCTGAGGGGATTCCGAACCAGGCCGCCTATCCGCCGGTGCATGAGCTGGCGCTGTTTCAGACCAGCGCGTACCAGCGGACGCTACGCGAGGCGACCGAGCCTCATCCAAGCTGGCGCGCTTCGTTTCCGGCTACGGCCCGTGGGGCGTGGGAAACCTATTGGGTTCCGCAATATGCGCTGTTAGGGGACGAGCAGGACATGCAAGAAATCGCCCAGGCCATTCGGAAGATCCAGCGCCTGGCGAAAGAACTGGCATAAAGAGAAGCCTCGCGACAAAGCTCTCAGGGAGGGCAAGGCTCCCGCCGAGCCGCGCGCCGCAAATAATGGCGGCTTTCGAAGCGGAACGCGACTCCTTGCCGGATATGGTACAATCGCCCCCGGCCAGGACGGTCATTTCGTCCAAGCGCCGACCAGGGTAAACCGAGCAGGTTCCGAGGGAGCTGCCGAGTTGGAAGTACTCCGACCGAATCGTTGGATTATCCAATCTATTTTGCTCGCGGCAATTCCGCTGGGGAGCACGGCGGTTATGCGCGCAGCGGACTCGCCCCTCTTCGAGCGTGACGTCGCCCCGCTGTTGGCCGCGCGTTGCGGCAAATGCCACGGCGAAAAAGAGGCTGAAGCTGGGCTCGACATTCGCCGTCGCGCAGATTTGCTGGTCGGCGGAGATTCCGGCGCGGCGCTCGTTCCCGGCAAGCCCGATGAAAGCCTCCTCTGGAAGCGAATCACTTCGGGCGAGATGCCCCCCGAGAAAGAAACGCCTCTCTCGGACGCCGAAAAAGAGACGCTCCGCCAGTGGATCGCCGGCGGCGCGCAGCTCGCCCGGCCCGAAGAGCCAACCGAGGCGGCGCCCGCGCCGCGCGTCAGCGATGACGACCGCGACTATTGGGCTTTCCGTCCTCCGGTGGCCCGTCCGGCGCCGCAGGTTAAACATCAAGCTCGCGTTCGCACGCCCGTCGACGCCTTCTTGCTCCAGAAGCTTGAGGCCAAAGGTCTCGCCTTCAATCCCGACGCGACGAAGGCCGTGCTGCTGCGCCGCCTTTGCTTTGATCTGCACGGCCTGCCGCCGACGCCCGAACAGCTCGATGAGTTTCTGGCCGACGAGCGGCCCGATGCTTACGAGCGGCTGGTCGATCGATTGTTGGCCTCGCCGCGCTACGGCGAACGTTGGGCTCGGCATTGGTTGGACGTCGCCGGTTATGCCGATTCCGATGGCTACCTGGCCGCGGATCGCGAGCGACCTGAGGCCTGGCGATATCGCGATTACGTGATCCGCGCGATGAATGACGACACGCCGTACGACCGCTTCATCAAGCAGCAACTTGCCGGCGATGAATTGAGCGATTGGCGCCGCGCCGAAGAATTGACGCCGCAGATTATCGAAGATCTCACGGCTACCGGCTTTTTGCGGACCGCCAGCGACCCGACCTATCCGGGCTATATTGAAAAGAACGAAGTTCATCAGGTGATCAGCGACACGGTGCAGATCGTCAGTTCGTCCTTATTGGGCCTGACGATTCAGTGCGCCCGTTGCCACGCGCATAAGTACGACCCCATCTCGCAGCGCGACTATTACGCGCTGCAAGCGATCTTGACGCCTTCGTACGACCCGGATCGCTGGCAGCCGTCGGGCGTGCGCGGCATTCCGCTGGCGACTGAGGCGCAGCTTGCCCGCGCGGAGACACACAACAAGCGCGTCGCTGGGCGAGTGACGGAGTTGCAACAGGAATTGGCGGAGTTGACCGCGCGCTATCGCAAGAAACTCGTTCGCGAAACGATTCAGAGCGTTGCGAAAACGGGAGACCAGTCGTCGACCGTAGCGGACGAGAAGACGCTCGTCGATTCGCTGGAAGCGGCGCTGTTGGTCGAAGCGAAGCTGCGAACGGCTGAGCAGCAGCAACTTGTGATGCAATATGGCCAAGGGGTTTCGCTTGCTGAAGATCAACTCGTCAAACGCTTCGCAGATTTCGCCGCGGAACAGAAAAAGCTGAAAGTCGCGATCCAATCGGAGGAGTCGCTGCGGCAAGATATTCCTGCGATCCGCGGCCTAACCGACCTCGACGACAAGCCGGCTGAAACCCATTTGCTGGTCCGCGGAGATTTCAAAAAGCCGGGCGTGGTCGTCGCGCCGGAAGTCCCAGCGGTATTGGCCAAGGCCGATTTCAAGTTCTCGCCACAGCCTGGTTACAAGACGAGCGGCCGCCGCCGGGCGCTGGCTGAATGGATCGCCTCGCCGGAGAATCCACTCACGGCCCGCGCGCAGGTGAACCGCCTTTGGCAGCACCATTTCGGGCGCGGGATTGTTCCCACGATCGCCAACTTGGGGCGCGCCGGCGGGGCGCCATCGCATCCCGAATTGCTCGACTGGCTGGCGATCGAATTCATTCGCCAAGGCTGGAGCCAGAAGGCCGTGCACCGGCTGATCGTCACGTCGACCGCCTATCGGCAATCCTCGGACGTTGACGCGGTGAAAGCGGCAGCGGACCCCGACAATGTCCTCCTTTCGGCCTGGCGCCCGTGGCGCGTGGAAGGAGAAGTAGTCCGAGACGCGCTGCTGTCGGTGGCCGGTAAGTTGACGCTCGATATGTTCGGCCCGCCGGCGCCTGTCGCGGCGCAGCCCGATGGTTCGGTGATCACGGCAGACAATGCGCAGGGGAACCGGCGGAGCGTTTACCTGGTTGTGCGGCGCAGTCAGCACCTGACGATGCTCGACCTATTCGACACGCCGATGATGGAGGTCAACTGTCCTCAACGAACCGAATCGATCGTGCCGCTACAGGCGCTGGCGTTGATGAACGGCCCGTTTGCGGAACGCACGGCGCAGGCCGTGGGGCAACGCGTCTTGGCCGCGGCGGGAGACGACGTCGATCGCCAGTGCGACGTTGCGTTTCGTCTCTTGTTCGCTCGCGTTCCCACGGCCACAGAGCGCGTCGCGATCACGCGGATGCTGGCCACCTGCGCGGCCGAGGCGCTCGCGGAAGCAAAGCCGGAGCAGCCCGAAGCGCAGCGCAAGCAATTGGCCGCCGAGCGCGCCTGGTCGCAAGCGGCGCTCGTGCTACTCAACAGCAATGAGTTTTTGCACGTCGATTGAACCAGTTTTTTGCAGAGCCGTCCACCGGTAGACTTCCGCCATGTTCGAAAATCAACTTGACGTCGATCGGCTGGCAGGACTGCTAAGTCGCCGTCAACTCTTCACGCATGCCGCCGCCGGTCTGACGGGGGTCGCCCTGGCGGCTCTCCTGGGCGAAGACCTGGCCCGCGCTGCGACGTCGTCGGTCGGCGCCGACCTGCCCATGGTGCGCACGCACTTCAAGCCGCGGGCGCGGAGCGTGATTCAGCTCTTCCAGCATGGCGGGCCGAGCCACATGGACCTCCTCGATCCCAAGCCGGAATTGAACCGTCGCCACGGCCAGCCGATGCCTGACTCGTTCGACGATCTGGTCAAGATCTCCAAGCACGGCGGACTGTTGGGCTCACCGTTCAAGTTTGCGCCGGCCGGCCAGTGCGGTGTCGAGTATTCGGAGTTGCTCCCTTACACGGCGCGCTGCGCGGACGACATCGCCGTGATTCGCTCGATGTACACTGAGCACAACAACCACGAACAGGCGCTGTGGCACATCCACACCGGACGGATCGTCTCAGGCAGGCCGACCGTAGGCGCATGGGTGAACTACGCGCTCGGTTCGGACAACGCCAATTTGCCGGCCTATGTTGTGCTGCGGAATGACGCTTCGCTGCCGACCGACGGGTCGCGGAACTGGTCGAGCGGTTTTTTGCCCCCCAGTTACCAGGGGGTCCATTTCCGGCACACCGGCACACCGGTCCTTTATTTGCAGCCGACCACGCCGGTTAGCGAGACGGTCAGCCGGGCGCGCTTGGATCTATTGCGTTCGCTCAACGAAGAGCACCTGGCGCGCCGCCCGGCTATGGCGCCCCGGCTCGAAGCTCGCATCGCCAGTTACGAGATGGCGGCCCGCATGCAACTCGAAGCGGCGGCGGCGCTGGACCTAGCGGATGAAACCGCCGAGACCCACAAGCTGTACGGGCTCGATAACCCCAAGACCGAAAGTTACGGTCGGCGCTGCCTGATCGCGCGGCGGCTCATTGAGCGCGGGGTGCGGTTCGTGCAGATCTTTGTGCAAGGGCAGGTCTGGGACACCCACAACAAAAACGCCGAGGGAACGAAGAACTGCTGCCAGGAAACCGATCAGCCAGCAGCCGCGCTTGTCCAGGACCTCAAGCGGCGGGGACTGCTCGACGAAACCTTGATCGTGTGGGGAGGCGAGTTCGGTCGCACGCCCGTTAGCGAAGGGAGCGAAGGGCGAGATCATCACAAGCAAGGTTTCAGCATGTGGCTGGCCGGCGGAGGAATTCGAGGGGGCCAGGCGTACGGCGCCACGGACGACTTGGGCTACCACGCTACAGAAAAGCGGACGATGGTCGCCGACTTGCACGCCACGATCCTCCACTTGTTGGGGCTCGATCACCAACGCGTCACGTATAATCTACAAGGGCGCAACGAACGCCTGACCGATGTCTACGACGCCAAGGTTCTTTCGTCGCTCATCGCGTAACCCATCTCCATTCACACTATTTCGGTGTACTGACATGAGCGCGCCCACGATCTCGCATGCGCCGGCGTCGGGTTTGAAACGTCGCGCCGTTCCCATGATCGCGATGGGACTCGCTGTCGTGGTGATCGCCCTGATTTGGGCACTTCCGCCCGACATGTTTGATCGCGGCATGCGGAATTCGTTCACGTTTTTGGCCGGAGTCGGGTTGTTACTTGTGATGGGGATCTGGTTCTTTTTCCTCTCGGGCGCAAGCTTTATGGCCAAACTGACGGGGTTGGCGATTCTCGTCGCGCTGGCGGCGACCTGGATGGCCGCTGTCCGCCGCGTGGAGTTTTTCGGCGATATGATCCCGACGTTCGACTTCCGCTGGCGGCCATCGCGCGAGGCGCTACTCGACGCGCGGCTGGCGGAGCAACAGGCCGCTGGGCCGGCCCCAGCCGCCGCGCTCGACGCCGAACGGATCGCGCATCCGATGCCCGAAGACACGCCGCAATATCGCGGCGCCCATCGAGACGGCGTCGTCATTGGCCCGCGGCTGGCGCGAGATTGGGAAAAGCAGCCGCCAAGACTCCTGTGGAGCCAATCGTGCGGCGGAGGGTACGCCGGGTTCGCGGTCGTCGGCGATTTGGCCATCACGATCGAACAGCGGCGCAAAAACGAAGTGGTCGTCGCGTACGACGTGCCGACGGGACGCGAGCTGTGGGCCTATGTATACCCGGCGCTGTTTCATGAGGCGATGGGAGGAGACGGCCCGCGCGCTACGCCGGCGATTGCCGAAGGGCGCGTCTATTCGCTCGGCGCCACCGGCGACCTGGTTTGCGTCGATGCGATAAGCGGCCAGCCCCTCTGGAGCAAGAACATCCTCGAAGATAACGGTAGCGGCAATCTCGACTGGGGAATGAGCGGCTCTCCACTCGTCACAGGCGGTCTGGTAATCGTCAATCCGGGAACGCAACCGATCAAAGGAAGTAGCACGAGCGATCAGAAGCAGAAGAGCGCCGCGCTCGTGGCCTACGATGCCGCCACGGGTGATATCCGCTGGCGAGGAGGCGAGGGGAAGGCGAGTTACGCCTCGCCCGATTTGCTGACGCTCGACGGCGCGCCGACCGTCGTCACTTTCGACGCTGTCGGCCTGGCCGGAAATGACCCAGCGACCGGCCACGATCTATGGCGGTTTCCTTGGACGAGCGATTTCGATACCAACGCTGCCCAACCGCTTGCCGTCAATGCTTCCAGCGTCGTGCTTTCCAGCGCCTCGGGCTGCGCGCTACTCGCGCTATCGAAAACTGGCGAGGCGTGGGAAGTTACGCCTAAGTGGCGAAACCGATCAATGAAGTGTTCCTACTCCAATCCCGTGATCTATGGCAGCCATTTATACGGCTTGGACGCGGGAGTGCTGGAGTGCGTCGATCTGACCAGCGGCGAGCGGACCTGGAGGAAAGGACGCTACGGCCACGGCCAGATTTTGCTCAGCGGCGACTTGATCTTGGCGCTGACGGAAAAAGGGGAACTGGCACTGGTCGAGGCGAACCCGCAGGAGTTCAAAGAACTGGGGATCATCCAGGCGATCCACGGCAAAACCTGGAACAACCCGGCGCTGGTAGGGGCCCTGGCGCTCGTGCGTAATCACCTGGAGATGGCCTGTTACGAACTGCCGGTCGAAGAATCGGCGCCGGGTTCGGGAGCGGCTCCTCCGTCAGCCGCGCCGTAAGCGACTTCGCAATTCGGGGTGGAGTCTCGTCGCTACATCTTGCCTACGCGGCGCCGGTGGAATCGCGCTGTGCGGTTCGCGCGCAATAACCTCTCTCAATCCGTAGTCCGGCATTGTCTGAATGCTAGACTTCCTTCGGGTGAGGTAATGCGCTCGATTGTTGAGCGGCATGAGGCGTGTTTCAATCGGCGACGCCGTCGAGGTAGTCTCTTGGGCGAGGTTCTGTCATGCACGTCGTGCATGACCTACGGGAAGCACTGTGGTAGCGGACCGCTCTGCCGGATCTGCCAGGGCGAGGGGTCGTTCGCCAAGCGCGCTTCCGGCAAACCGCGCCGGCGCGGGAATCGTTTCTGGCGGATGACTCCATCGAACGCCGAATAAATCAGGGATCGAGGATTCGTGACGGGCATGGAGCGCCCTCTGGGTGGCGCAGTCGCCGGTTTACCCGACGGCTCGCTGGTCTCAACCGAGAGACGGCTTGCACATGCTCGAGAATCGAACGCTCAAACGCGATTTGACTGCGCTGGTTCTAGCGGCGCTGGCGATTTTTCTGGCGCTGTCGCTGGCGACGTACGATTCGGCCGACCCGCCGAGTCACGTCACCTGGCCGCCGCAAACCGAGACGCACAACGCTTGCGGTCCCGCCGGGGCCTGGGCGGCGTTCCTCTTGCTCGAAGGCCTGGGCCTGGGGGCTTATTTTCTGGCCGGCTCGGTAGCGCTGGTCGCCTACGTGCTGATCGTCCACCGCAATGTCGATCAACCGTGGTTGCGCGGGTTCGGCTGGGTATTGGCGATTCTGGGGCTGACAACGCTCGTGGCGATGGCTGCGCCCGGCTGGTCTCCTGGTCCCGTGATTGGCTCCGGCGGCTATGTCGGGGCCACGGGGCGAGCGCTGCTCGAAACGCATCTGGCGAGCGTCGGCGCTTACCTGGTTGTTGCGAGCGCCCTGATCGGCGGGTTGCTCCTGGCCAGCGATTACCTGCTGGTGCGGGTCGGCGCCGTGGTTGTCGGGACTCCGGTGAAGGGGCTCGGTCGAGGTCTCGCGGTCGCCAGCCGCGCCGCGCTGGCCAAGCGCGCTCAACCCGCCGATTCGTTCGTCGCCACCGATTTGGAAAACGTCGAAATCGCCACCGAGCCCAACGTGCGGATTCGCGGCAAGAACTCGGAAGAAACGCCCGAGGTGGAGGCCAACGCGTTTGTGTCGTCCGCCGCCGCCACTGCGACCGCTACCGAAGACGAGGCAGCCACTGAAACTGAAGCCGCCGCCGAGGAGGCCGAAGAAGAGAACAGCACAATGCGCGTCAAGCCGAAGCGCCGCAACGATCGCCAGACCGTGATGGACGCGCTCGACGCCGGCATCCGCGCGGACGACAGCCGCCCGTATCAGCTCCCGGGCATCGACCTGCTAGTGGAAGGAGAGGAAGTCAGCTTCGAGGCGCACGAAAAAGAAGTTCGCCGCAAAGCCAAGATTCTGGAAAAGACATTCGGCAGCTTTGGCTTCAAGGTCAAAGTGGTCGAGATCGAAACCGGCCCGGTCATTGCGCAGTTCGAAGTCGAGCTCGAAGCCGGTCTGCGGCTCAGCAAGATCACCGGTCTGGCAGACGACCTGGCGATTGCCCTGCGAGTCCCCAGCGTGCGCATCGTCGCCCCAATTCCTGGCAAGAACACAGTCGGCATCGAAGTGCCGAACGAGGAGCGGCAGATCGTCCGCCTGCGCGAAGTCATCGAAGAAGCCAACGGCAAGGCCGCCAAGATGCGGATCCCGGTCTACCTGGGAAAGGACGTCGCCGGCAACCCGATGGTGGCCGACCTGACGACGCTCCCGCACTTGTTGATCGCCGGACGCACGGGCACGGGCAAAAGCGTCTGTTTGAACACGATTATCGTCTCGATGTTGATGACCCGCCGCCCGGACGAAGTGCGGATGCTGATGATCGATCCCAAGATGGTCGAGCTCAGCCCCTACAAGACGCTTCCCCACCTGATGCATCCGGTGGTGACCGACATGAAAAAGGCCGAGGCAATCCTGGCCTGGGCCGTCGACAAGATGGAAGAGCGCTATGCGCTGTTGGCGCGGGCTGGCGTGCGGCACATCTCGGCCTACAACCAACTTGGCGACGAAGAATTGATGGAGCGGTTGCAGCCGGAGAACGACGAAGAACGGCAGGGCATCCCCACGCACTTGCCGTACATCGTGATCGTGGCGGACGAAATGGCCGACTTGATGATGACCTCGGCCAAAGAAGTCGAGACGCACATTATTCGCCTGGCGCAAAAGAGCCGAGCGGTCGGCATCCACCTGGTTTTGGCCACGCAGAAACCGACGGTCGACGTGATCACCGGCTTGATCAAGTCGAACTTGCCAGCGCGGATCGCGTTTCAGGTCGCCAGCCGCACCGACAGTCGCGTCGTCCTCGACGAAATGGGCGCTGACAAGCTGTTGGGAAATGGCGACATGCTGTTCCTCTGGCCCGGCACCAGCACGCTCAACCGCGGCCAAGGGACGTATGTCAGCGACGAAGAGATTAACCGTGTGGTCGATTTCGTCGGCACCACCGAGCCGGAATTCGTCAAGGAGTTGGTGCAGCTCAAGCCAGCCGATGAGGCAGGAGCCGAGCCTGGCGCGCCGCGACATCGCGATGAATTGTTCGAAGGCGCCGTCGACGTGGTCATTCGCGAAGGGCGCGGCAGCGTGTCGCTCTTGCAGCGTGCCCTCGGCATCGGCTACGGCCGCGCGGCTCGCTTGATCGACTACATGGCCGAGGACGGCATCGTCGGCACGTACAATGGCTCGCAAGCGCGCGAGGTGCTGATCACGATCGAAGATTGGCAACGGATGATCGGCGAGGCGGTCGAGCCGGAGCCGGAACCGCGCCGGCGGAATAACAAGATCTTGCCTGCGCCGGCCGAGGAAGAGGATTTCGCTCCGCCACTCCCCGCGACGCGTCCTAAGCGGGTGGTCAAGCCTGATCCGATGGATGAGGATCAGGACGAGGAGCCGGAGGAGAAGGACGGCGAGTACGAGCCCGACGACGATTCCGCCGACGAAACGGAGGAGGGCGGCGAGGATGAATCATCGGAAGATCTCGTCGACAGGGGGGACGTCGAAGAGGACGAAGAAACGGTCGACGATTCGCCTCCGTTTGAGCCCCGAGCCCGACGCCGAGAACGGGCCTGATCCTAAGCGGCCGTTCTTAACTCGCATCTTCGACGCTGGTTGCAACTCAGCGAAGAAAGATTGGCCACAGAGTGATTATGT
>DASXPZ010000852.1:0-1507 GCA_036493275.1 Pirellulales bacterium | reverse complement strand
ACACCGGTCGAGATGATGTCTTCCACCATCAGGACCGGCTGATTTTTTTCGAGCTTGAAATTCCGCCGCAACTGAAAGCGGCCCTCGACCCGCTCGACATACATCGCCGGCAAGCCAAGTTGACGGCCCATTTCATAACCGGGAACGATGCCGCCAACGGCAGGCGAAACGATCGCACTGAATTCCTGTTTGACTTCCGCGCGAACCTTTTCGGCGAGCGCCTTGCATAATTTGGCCGTGCGTTTCGCATCCTGAAACACCAGCGCCTTCTGCAGGAACATGTCCGCGTGTAGCCCCGATGAGAGAATAAAGTGGCCTTCGAGCAGCGCGCCGGCTTTCTTAAATTCGTTCAATACCTGTTCGTTGGTCATGGATCGTCTCTATCATCTTTCGGCAAGTTCGGGCGGGAAAGTACGCGGTTTCTCAGGCCGAACTCGTCGAAGCGTCGCGCACGCGGTCGACCGATTCGACCGCGGCGTTCACGCGTAGCGCGCCCAGACTATTCTGCAAGTGGGCGAGATCGCGCACTTCGATATCGACGTTGAATTCAAAGTAAAGCGGGTTTCGGGTGGTCACCTTCAAGTTGAAGATGTTGCCGCCATTGTTCGCGATCACATTCATGACAGAGGCAAGTGAACCAGGCGCATTCTTGACGCGGACGAGCACGCGGGCAATCGACGGTCCGCCCTCGGCCGCGTGGGTTCCCCAAGTCACGTCGAGCCAATCCGCCATTTCGGACTGCGCCTTCTCGAGTTCAGCGCAATCGATGGTATGGATGATCGCTCCCTCTCCCGGCGTCATGATGCCCACGATCCGATCGCCGGGGAGCGGATGGCAGCATTGCCCCAGGCGATAGGAAATTCCTTCCGTCAGGCCCCGAATGGAAATCGGCTTCTTGGTCTTGGGCTCGGCGAAGGCCGAACGCTTGCGCTGCTCTGGATCGCGCTTCAGTTCTGGAAAAACTGCTTCGAGAACCTCGTGTCCGCGCAGCGCCCCGCGGCCGACTTCCGCGAACACGTCATCGGCCTTGGCGAGGCGCAGCTTCTTGGCCACTTCGCCAACTGCCTTGTCGGTCACTTCGACGCCTTCGTCGGCGAACACCTTCTTGAGAATGTTGCGGCCGAACTTCACATGCTCGCCGCGCTGCGCGTGCCGGAGAAACCGTCGGATTTCGGCGCGCGCGCGCCCGGTGACGACGAATTGTTCCCAAAGCGGCGACGGCGCCTGTTCCTTGGTACGGATGATCTCGACTTGGTCGCCGTTGCGAAGTGGCGTGTGCAGCGGCACGTGTGCGCCATTGACCTTCGCGCCCACGGTCGAGTTTCCGATGTCGGTATGGAGCATGTAGGCAAAATCGATCGGCGTGGCCCCACGCGGCAGCGAGATCAGATCTCCCTTGGGCGTGAAGCAGAACACCTGGTCCTGATACATATTGAGGCGGGAGTTCTCGAGAAACTCCTCCGCACTGTCGTCACGCTCCAGGAGATCGACCATTTCGCGCAGCCAA